>PBXZ01000139.1:0-12667 GCA_002729415.1 Candidatus Poribacteria bacterium
GTGGACAAAATACAACTTCTCCTTCCTTAAATTCGGGAGGGATGTATATTTATAATAATTAGTAGATTCATAGAACATCCATTATTTTATGTTAAAACGTTTTTGTAGGAGCCAGATACTTTTTATAGTTGTTTGTCTCATTACTTTGGAATTTCCGATTACTTCCGTTTGTCAGCTTGAGGTAGGGGCAGAAGAATCCACAGTAAAGGATTATCTTGAACGCGGAAAACGTTATATAGAGATGGAGTTATATGATCAGGCAATTACTGAGTTTCATCAGATTCTACAAATCAATTTGAACCATAGCGAAACCTATTANTGTNTTGGNAACGCTTATCGTTACNAAAATATGATCGATAAAGCAGTNGATGCTTACCAACATGTCNTGGCTTTGAAAGCNTCGAAAAAAATACATGGGCTGACATACTTGCATTTAGGNANTCTTTACAATGAACANGGGAAGTTTTCGGATGCGGAAAAATATTGCAAAATTGCAGTTGAGATGCTTCCCAAGATGGCTAAAGCATACACAAANTTGGGCGACATTTANCTTCAGCGCCGAAATTTCAATCTAGCTATAAGTTGTTACCAGAAAGCAATTGGTCTCGACCCTGATGCCGTTGAGCCTTATACTGGACTTGGANGGATTTACTTAAAACAAAATCAACTTGATCTTGCCATCAAATACTGTAAGGATGCAATTCAACGAGATACCTTTACGTCAGGTAATTACTATAATCTCGCACAGGCCTATCGCCGATCACACAAATTAGAAGAAGCAAAAGGCCAGATAGAATTGTTTTCACGAGTTAAAGCCTACGAAGAACAAGTATATAGTTACCGGGAAGCNTTGCAATTTAGTCCGAATAACCAACACTTATATCTTAANNTGGCAGAAATCTACGAAAAAGCTGGTGACACAGAAGCNGCAATCCATGCATACCAAGCATCAATTACTTTGAATCCAGAGTTTCAAATTGGTTATCAGCGTCTCGGTAATATTTATATGCAACAAGATAAACTTGACCTAGCAAAATCCCACCTTTTGAAAGCAATTCAAATTGATCCAACACTTAGCAGNCTTTACAAAGACTTGGGAGAAANTTCTATTATTCAACGGGATTTTGACAATGCGATTATGGCTTACCAAAAATTAGTGGAATTTNATCCNGACANTGTAAAGGAATGGTTACGATTAGGGGTTATCTATATTAATGCAGAACAATTTGATAACGCCTTTGATGCCTTTCAACATGCCGTTGATTTAGATACAGACTCCGCAAGAGCACATAATCACTTAGCACGCCTATGTGCCGGACTAGGAATAAAACTTAACTACGCCATCGAATTAGCGGAAAAGGCAACAATACTAGATCCCACGGCACAACATTTTGATACCCTTGCTTATGCTTACTATAAAAGTAAATTCTATCAGAAAGCAGAAAGTACTATCCGAAAAGCGCTGAAAATCGCTCCCGATAATCAACACTACAAAGATCAATTAGTGGAAATCCAAAAGGCCATGGATTCTTCAGAGAAATGATATCTTGCAGGAACCCCATATTTCCTCTATCGACGTATAATCTTATTAACTTGATTACCGATTGATTATCACTTGGCCATCCCACAATCACCCTTGACAGGAAATTTCCTCCTAATTCAACAGATTAATCAACAACTTAGACCTGCATTTATTATTCACTCTCTAGTTGATAATACGTAATCATGATATTCTATAAGACATCCTCGATCATATGTACGAAAATCCACGCGAGTGCAACACCACGATTACCATGATTCAGCGGATCTTGAATCCANCCCCTGAATTCTAGCAAAAGAGTCAATACGGAAATTATGGTTAAGCCCAAGACTGTTTGTCACCTCATCATGTTAATCACTTTTTTTTCTTTTGGTAAAATCAGTCAAACCCAAATTACCTTCATATCAGATAGAGATTGGAATAATGAAATCTATGTGATGGATCCCAATGGCGATAATCTGCGAAGACTGACGAATCATCCGGCGTATGACGGTCAACCAAGCTGGTCACCTGATGGTCGAAAAATTGTTTTTGTTACTGGTAGAGGGGGTGGTGGGAACGTTGAAATCTATGTGATGAATTCCAACGGCAATAATCTACGTAACTTGACAAATCACCCAGCTCGTAATATTTCTCCAAGTTGGTCACCTAACGGTCGAGGGATTGTATTTATGTCGAATAGGGATGAAGCGAAGAATGTAGAAATCTACGTAATAGATCCCAATGGCGATAATCTGCGAAGACTGACAAATCATCCGGCGTATGACGGTCAGCCAAGTTGGTCACCTGATGGTCGAAGAATTGCTTTTGTATCGGATAGAGATCTGAACTATGAAATCTATGTAATGGATTCCAACGGCAATAATTTACGTGGACTGACGAATCATCTTGGGGAGGACGAGTCACCAAGATGGTCGCCTGATGGTCAAAGAATTGCCTTCGTATCGAATAGAAATGGGCGGTTTAATATCTATATAATGGATTCCAACGGCAATAATCTGCGTAACTTGACCAACCATCCGGGAGACGATGGGCCTCCAAACTGGTCACCTGATGGCCAAAGGATTACTTTTCAATCTCTTATGGATGGCAACTCTAATATTTACGTGATGGATCCCAATGGCGATGATCTTCGTAGGTTGACGGACCATCTAGCATTCGATGGGCTTCCAAGCTGGTCATCTGATAGCAAACAGATAGCCTTTGTATCGGAAAGGGATCTGAACTATGAAATCTACGTTACAGATGTCAATGGCATCAACATCCGTAACCTGACAAATCATCCAGTGTACGATTTTCAACCTAACTGGTTCAATTCCGATGGATACTTGGTTTCACCTGACTCCAATCTTATGACTATGTGGGGACGAATTAAGCGCGCATGTGACTAAGTATGTAGCCTTTTTGTCTAAGATATTCTNTTTTCTAANTGGCTANGCGTTGTCCCTTGCAAGCAGCGNGGAATTTNGTGTTACCCNTNATATTGTGTCAAGGATATATTCATTCTATCGGAGGGACAATGATAAAGCNGNAANCTGAGTCTAAAAGTATAGAGTTTAATATTTTTTAATCGTTAATGATCAGCAAAAAGTGTATAATTTTTGTTGTGTTNTACATANATTTNNCATGCCTCTATAAAAAAGCTAACAGGTCAACACCGATAATTCTTTTATGACTAAACTTTTACCATTGATTCATTCTAAAGCCAACCCAAATCCAGAAAAAAATTTGTATAAGCGCCGTCATCCTCCATGGATTAAAGCCAAAATCTCTAATGGTCCGAACTACAGAGATCTGAAACAATTAATGCGTGGTCTCAATCTACACACAGTGTGTGAGGAAGCGCAATGCCCAAATATAGGGGAATGCTGGAACGACCGATCAGCAACTTTCATGATACTAGGCGATGTGTGTACCCGCCGCTGTATGTATTGTGCGGTTACTAAGGGAAACCCAATAGAAACTGATTATGACGAGCCACGTCGAATTGGTGAAGCTGTTGAATACTTGAAACTCAAGCATGTGGTGATTACTTCTGTTAATCGTGATGACTTACCGGATGGTGGGGCAAAGATTTTCTCCGAATGCATTATAGAGTCAAGATTGCGTAGTCCCAACTGTACTGTTGAGGTATTGATCCCTGACCTTGAAGGAAATTGGAAGGCACTAAAAGCTATTGTTGAGGCAAGACCGGACGTACTGAACCACAATACAGAAACTGTACCGCGAATTTATCGTCGAATTCGTCCGCGCGCTGACTATAAGAGAACGCTTGAATTACTTCGTCTTAGCAAAGAAATGGCTCCAGAGATGTTGACAAAGTCCGGCTTAATGGTTGGTTTAGGCGAAAATACTATCGAATTGCTAGAAACGATACAAGACATACGCAATACAAATTGTGATTTACTGACGATTGGACAATATCTCTCTCCTTCAAAGAAGCACTTTGATGTTGATTATTATTATACTCCGGAAGAATTTGAGCAGTTAAAGACTGCCAGCCTAAAGATGGGTTTCCGACATGTTGAATCTGGGCCACTGGTTAGGAGTTCCTACCATGCCCGCCAACAAGCTCAACTTTGATAGAGTTGAAAACTTTTGGCAAAGCTGCTAGTTAATATTGAGTTCCAGTTTACTGGTTACAGCATCGTCTAATAACGAAATGATTTCTTCATATTTTTCTTAAGGAGGCAATATTTTATGATTCCCNATCTGCTCTGTCCGCTTTTGATAAATGGACAAAACGCTGCAACAGGTTTTAGTGTNGAAGATCGAACCAATGAATATCTTGAGGTCATGCTTGATGGCCGAATCGTCTGCCGTTATATGTATGCTTATGATAATTCTACANCTGATCGTTTGCATGAAACTTATAAGCCTTATCTGCACGTCTTTGATGCAGATGGAGAAAGACCAATTACCAAGGGATTTGGGGGACATTTCACCCATCATCGAGGGATTTTTATCGGTTGGAATAAGATTCAATTTAAGGGTAAATCCTATGACCGCTGGCATATGACAGGAGGCGAGATAGTCCATCAAAAATTCTTGGATACTCGNGCTAATTCAGATGGTGCCGAAATTGTGTCTCTAACACACTGGCACGATGAAANTCAGGTGCCGATGATCGAGGAAATTAGGACAATGTCGATTAGCCATGTATCCCAACCGTTTCGGTTACGAATCGATTTTAGCGCACAACTCAAAGCGTTAGGCTCAGATGTTTTTTTAGATGGGGATCCAGAGCACGCTGGTGTCCAATATCGTCCAGCTAACGAAGTTATTCCGGAAGAAACAACCTACATATTTCCGAAAGAAAAGGCTGATCCTACAGCTGATCTTGACTATCCATGGGTAGGAGAAACTTATACTTTACATGAAAAGCGTTACAGCGTAGTCGAAATGAATCACCCGAATAACCCGAAGGAAACCAAATTTTCTGCCTATCGAGATTATGGTCGTTTCGGTGCCTTCTTTACTCACCTGATTGGGGCAGATGAAACATTAAATATTACCTACCGATTTTTAATTGCGGATGGGGAGATGCCTGCAACCGATGTTATTCAGCGGGACTGGGAAAATTTTACCGGTGTTGAACAGCAAACTTCTGTGCCGAAGATCACTGTAGTTGGTGGCGCATCTAAGTCGAATCGTTAAACGAGCAAGATTGAAATCAAAGTTTCTGTTTTAACAGTTGGTTATTAATCCCAGCGAAAATCGCCGTTTTCATCATACATCCTCTTGAGTTCGGATATTGCTTNACCTTCAAGTTGTCGCACGCGTTCTCTGGTAAGATTTAGTGTTTTTCCTGTTTTTCCACACTACGCCTGCTTATCTTTTGTACTCACCATATCATCTTGTGTTGTACTCAATAGCAGTTACAAAAAAGAATAGCCTGTACAAATTATAGAAAATATCCTGATGTGATGATTTTTGATGTCTCAATGTTTAAATCCGTTTCTTAAGATTTCGAAAGTATTATCTCACCGTTGAAAAATAAAACACATATTCGACTCGACAAGGTTAGCAAAACTTATGTAGAGGCGAAAAAGAATCTAACCGTTCTTAACCAAGTTGATGAAGTTTTTCACAAAGGCGAATTCATATGTATACTTGGAAAGTCGGGTAGTGGAAAAAGTACCTTGCTAAATTTAATTTCAGGGATTGATGTTCCTACGCAAGGTCGTATCGTTATTAGCAACGGTGACCAAGACATTTCGATCTCCGACCTTACAGAGAAGGATCGAACTCTCTTTCGTAGACGGCACATCGGCATTATTTTCCAGTTTTTTAANCTGATACCAACACTCAATGTTTTAGAGAATGTTACACTCCCGTTAGAATTAAATGGCAATTTTTCGATCGAGGCTGCAACTTCTTTGATGAATCGTATTGGTCTTGGAAATCGCCTTGAAACNTATCCAGATAAGTTAAGTGGTGGNGAACAACAACGAGTTGCNATTACTCGTGCCNTGGTCCACAATCCATCAGTTATTTTAGCTGATGAACCAACCGGAAATCTTGATGCAGAAACTGGAAACTTAGTCTTCGCAATTTTGTTGGAGTTTGTACGCGATTTCGGCCAAACTCTGGTACTTGTTACTCATGACCACGAAATGGCAAACTGTGCAGACCGTGTGTTACAAATGACCAACGGCAAACTCACCGTTNTCGAAAGCTGANTGAATTGATGATCAGGAATATATTTCGACTGGCGTGGCAACATGCGTGGAGAAAACCACTTCAAAGCACATTTTTTATTATTGGTGTTGCTTTAGGAGTGGCGATCATTCTCGCTGTTGATCTTGCTAACGAGTCAGTAAAAAGGGCTTTCATGTACAGCACAGAATCGATTGCTGGCAAAACAACACATCAGATTGTTGGGGGAACAAATGGGGTTGATCAAGGGATTTATTTAGAAATTCGTCGTAGCCTCGGTTATCGATTGAGCACGCCAATTATTGAGGAGTACGTAATTGCCAAGGACCTAGACAGACAGCCGATGAAACTTGTTGGCATCGATCTCTTGTCAGCCTCTGNCTTTAATAATTCTTCTGGTGTTGACTTTATGCGTGAGGTTGACCTAAATACATTTATGGTTCGACCAAATATGGTGCTAATTAGTAAAGCTTTGGCAGATCATTACAATCTTGGCATTAATGATACTTTTTACATTGATTTTGCTGGTCGCAGTCACCAACTGGTTATCAGCCAGTTGGTGACTGCGACCAGCAAAACTGGATCTGCATTTGACGATCTGCTTATTACGGATATAGCAACTGCGCAAGAAATCCTTGAGAAAATAGGATGGATTGACCGGATTGATCTGATTATTCCAGACTTGCACTCTAAATCCCACGTTATTGAACAGATCGAAAATATTTTACCTATNGATGTACGCTTGGAGCATAAATCTGAAAAAATCGGTTCTATGCGTGAAATGGTTTCTGCTTTTCAACTTAACCTGACAGCACTNAGCTTATTAGCATTAGTTGTTGGTATGTTCTTAATTTATAACACTGTAACCTTTAGCGTTGTTCAGAGAAGGCCAACTATTGCAACACTTCGAGCGATTGGGACTACACGTAATGAAATTTTTATAATGATCTTAGTAGAAGCCATAATTCTTGGTGGACTTGGAACTGCTAGCGGTGTTGGGCTTGGTATTTTACTGGGGCAGGGTACAGTGGAGATGATGTCTCGTACAATTAACGATATCTTTTTCGTTACCAATGTCCGTACAGTAGAGATAACTTGGTATGTGTTAACTAAAAGTAGCCTAATTGGGCTACTGGCTTCGTTATTTGCGGCGCTCATCCCTTCGTATGAAGCGACACATGTTTCCCCCGCAAGTGCCCTTCAACGCAGTCATATTGAAGAAAAGACACGGATGGCAATAACTTGGGTCAGTATTATTGGAACTTTGATTTTGGTGCTTGGTGGGATTCTTATGATTCCAAATTGGAACTTANCAATTACTTTCAGCGGTGTATTTATGGTTCTGGTGGGCTTCTCGTTATTAACACCTTTAACTACCNTGATTATTATGCGGTTAGCTCAACAGATGCTAAAACGTGGTTTTGGTCTTATTGGTAATATGGCAATACGCGACATAACTCGATCCTTAAGTCGAACTTCAGTTGCTATTACTTCATTGATGGTGGCTGTTAGTGTAATTATTGGTGTTGGAGTAATGACCAGTAGCTTTCGTTTAACGGTCACAAAATGGTTGGAAGATCTCTTACAAGCTGACGTTTTCATTTCTACTCCACGTGTTGCCAACAGTATGACATCCTTAATTGATCCAAAACTGATAGGCCAAGTTCAAAAAGTATCGGGAATAAAAAAAATCTTAACCAACCGGGGGGTAACAGTCAACGCCGATAACATCGGAATTGTTCAATTACTCGCTGTCAGTGCCGATGTAGCGGGTAACAAACGGAAGTACAAATCGGCTTTAGGAAACGTCAATGAAACTTGGGGAATGGTCGAATCNGGAGGAATTGTGATCAATGAACCGTTGTCAGTTCGATTCGATATAAAGGTTGGAGACCAAATTAGGCTTTTTACTGATAGAGGGAGGCATTCATTTGAAATTGTAGCTGTTGCCTATGATTTCGATGTCCGTCCATCGGTAACGATGTTCGATGACACATATCGTCTGTTCTGGGATGACCGAAATATTAGTTCTATTGCCTTGATCATAGATCCCAAAATAAAAATCAATGAAATAATTAACCAACTCCGACGCCAATTAGCGGGACACGAGCAAGTGATAATTCAATCTAATCGCACCCTTAGACAAAATGCTATGCTTGTATTTGATCGTACTTTTACTTTGACTATAGCCCTACAAGTATTATCGATGATTGTCGCTTTTATCGGAATATTAAGTACATTGATGAGCNTTCAACTTGAAAGAAGAAAAGAAATTGGTTTATTACGNGCACTGGGAGTGACAGGCCAACAATTATGGAAACTTATTCTGTTGGAAACGGGACTTATGGGTGCCAGCGCTGGGCTGATTGCCATACCNGTGGGATCAGTCCTTGCTGTAATTCTGATTTACGTGATTAATCTACGTTCGTTTGGTTGGACATTGCAAATGCACCTACAGGTTGTGGAGTTTTTTAAGGCATTTACAGTTGCTGTCGGTTCTGCGTTGGTAGCTGGCATATATCCTGCCTGGCAACTAAGTCGTATTCCCACAATTGACGCGCTGCGTAGTGAGTGACAGATATGATATTCAAATTGCTGATCAAATTTTTTGTTTTATTTTTCAGTTTGTTCTTAGTCTGTGTGTCAGAAGTGTGTGCATCAGACTACGGAGCACAAAGGAGTATCGTTGGGATGCTGAGTGGGAAAGCAGACCCTAGGTTCAAAAGAGCAACGCAACCAATGGACTTTCAGTTTCCTCGTGATCATGCCGCGCACCCAGACTACAAAACCGAGTGGTGGTANTATACTGGCAACCTACAGTCTTCTGATGGACGAGGTTATGGTTACCAACTAACGTTCTTTCGTAATTCATTGGCTCCGGATGTTTCAAGTCGTTCTTCCGCGTTTGCTAGTAATCAAGTGTATATGGCTCATTTCGCAGTGACTGATGTTTCCCGTAAGGAGTACAAGAGTTTCGAAAGGTATAGCCGTGGTTCAATTGGATTGGCAGGTGCAAAGGTTGAACACTCGAATTACTCCGTATGGCTTGAAGATTGGTCAGCTACACAAAAAACAGACAAAACAATACGTCTTTTTGCTGTCAATGATGCCACTGATCCGATTATTGCCATTGATCTCATATTAACTCAAACGTGCAAACCGGTATTTCATGGCAATGATGGCTTGAGTCAGAAAGGTCCAGGAGTTGGTAATGCTAACCATTATTATAGTTTAATTGGTTTGGAAAGTATCGGTACTGTTCAAATCAATAAGGAGCGTATTAATGTTACTGGAACCAGCTGGATGGATCATGAATTTGGTACTAGTTCACTAAGCGAAGGGATTGTCGGTTGGGATTGGTTTTCCATACAGTTGGATAACGATGTTGCACTTATGCTTGCCCGTTTGAGATTTCAGGATGGTACAGATTGGCAAGGTTTTCAAGGATCGTTGATTCAACCCAATCAACCAACAGAGAAAGTTAGTAGATCCGATTTTATTGTGCAACAGACGTCTCGTTGGAAGAGTCCTAAAAGTGGCAATATTTATCCGTCAGGTTGGGTTCTTAAACTGGATAGATTCCAGATGAATATACAGGTTGAACCAATGATGAAAGACCAAGAATTTGAGGGCAACTTCAAATATTGGGAGGGGGCAGTCAGAGTGAAAGGAACCTTCAAGGGAAAGTTGGTCAGAGGTGCTGGGTACGTTGAACTGACTGGATATCAAAAATAAATTAAGAGCACTGGGGAGTGCCTTGTCAGGTTAAGAAAACAATATTGCTCCGTACAAGATTACCTTCTGTTCCGAAAGTGTTTATACACACGAAGAGCTTTTTCTCTGGCAAAATTATGTTCAATTATCGGTTCGGGATATGTTCGCCACAATTTAATTCCAAGGTTTGTTAGCAAAATGGAAGGAGTCAACCGAGGCTGATGAATTTACTCATTCGGAAGTTGGGCTATCTCAGGTATATATTGTCTGATATAATTTCCGTTCGCATCGAATTTAGTCCCCTAATACGGAGCAGCACTGGCACCACATCCTGCCACCCATTATCATCCTAAAGTGTTATTAGCCCATATCGGCATCTAATAAAGTGACCCAAAACCACTCAGTACTGTATTTCCAGTGTAGTTGTAAATGTTTAACAAAAAATTACCGTTTGAACCATAAAACTAGGTGTTAATCAAATCCTACTTTTCAAAACACCCCATTTTGTGGTCAGCTTTTGTTGAACATCTACATTCAGCAAAACATCTCCCAGAGTAATGCCTGCAATAACTGGGACGGCTCCTGTTCCCAAAGATTCAATATCTATGGAAACAATACCTTTGTTAGGCTTGGGGTTTTTCCACTTGGTGGTGATGAGTCCAGCGTGACCACAAGGAGCACCTTCTTTTTTTATCCAACCCCAGACAGAATTTTTATCTTGTAGTTTACTATCATCATGACACCAGTCATCGGAATTAATGCCAGACTGCATCTCTAACTCTGCTTTACTGTTGTCGTCATAGTGCATAATAAACTTATAACTGGGAGCGGCATTATCTTCCCATCCCGTGGCATGAAGAAAATAGACGAAGCTAACTTTCTGTACTTTGGGATCTGTTTTAATACCAGCAATTTTTTTTGGCCACTTAGCAGCATTTGTTCCAAAAACAACAACACATTCCTTTTCGATTTTGAATTTCACCTTTTTATCATTTGGTCCGGCGAAATCTTCAGTTTTTCCTATTGGTAAGAAGCTCAAGGTGCTGGCAGCTTTTTCTCCAGTCCACCATTGTTGATCGAGCCTCGAATTCGCCTTCGGTTTCAAATCGACAAAGACCCATTCTTCAGCGGTTAATCCGGTGGGTACCAAAGCAAAACTGATCGTGGTTATCAGGAATGCAAGAACATATAGCCTGACTGACATGTGATTTTCCTCCAGTAGATTCGTTGTATGAATAACAGATGTTTGATAAATCTCGGTGAGAGTAGTCGGTATTTAGAAGAGCGATATTGAAACGGTGCCGTCCAACCGCTTAGGCACATTTCTTCTCTCAATTGGAACTGTAAGCGTCAAAATATACCAAAATTCTTTCGTTGTCAACCATTGTAAATTAGGAATGTCTCTGATACTACAATAAACGCAGGAACGATTGCACTTTTTTTATTCAATTTTCAAAGGATCAATCGGCCTTTTTACTGGCTTAGATTCGAGGCTGATGATAACCTGATCGTCATCAGCCTGTACTTAATTAAAACTTATGTACAACTGCTAGGTCGTGAATATTTCCTACTTTTCTTGAGCTCGTGAATCTTTGCGATGTTCTTCTGCAGCATCTTGTGGTTGATATCCAACAACTTGTTGAGAATGAGATATGTCTCGGTAACTCCATTTGTTGTCCGAGACAACAAAGAAAGTGTCGAATTGAAGGTCATCAGGTGCCTCAATGCATTTCTCAACCATCTGAGCAATATCGTCTTGACTACACCAGACGGAGAAATGTCGAGGGGAAGTTGGTCGGTTTTCCCGATTTACTGCTCCAATACGCAAGCAGATAACAGAAATATCATATGTGTCAGAAAAATGCCGTGCTAATGCTTCACCCCAGACCTTCGTACATCCATAAAGGCCGCTGGGTCTGGTGATGGATTCGTGGGTTAATTTTGGCCAGTTCTCAGATACTTGGTTGTAATCGCCTTTAACAATTGCACCATAAGGAGACTCACGCTCCCAGTCGCTGATTGTTGATCCGCTACTGGCATAGATGATGCGCTTCACTCCAGCACGCCGAGCAGCTTCAAATACGTTGTAGGTACCAATAATATTGGGAGCCAACAAATCGTCCCATGTAGCTCCACCATCAGCCACCGCCGCTAGGTGGACAACCACATCCTGCTTATCAAAGGCAGGTTGGATTTCCTCCAGATTGGCAATGTCAGCTTGATAACATTCCAGTCCTGAGACGTGACGTCGGTTCAACGCACGCAGGGTATATTTACTTTCTAATCGATTACGAACAGCACTACCTATCAAACCACTCATGCCAGTAACCAATATGTTTTTCGTCGACATAATATTTAAATCTCCCTCCAAAAACAGTCCATATGTTTTGGCATCATCTCAAATTTAGATAACGCTTTATTATATAAAACTCTGGATTCATAAGCACAATTAAATTTCCTATCTGAGAACCATAAACTTCCCGAATAATCCAGTGTCGTTCCATCAATCTCAAATAGTAAAGCAGAAAATATTTAAAATAAATGGCGTTTCCCATTTATTTTATAATGCTGTTTTTTTGTTTAGCGTGGTTCCTGCTTATTACTGGGGAGGCTTCAAAGTGACTTTCAGTCTAACGCTTCCCCTCTGGTCAAGCATAATATCTTTCCAAGATAAATAACACCAAAATCAGGTTTTCATTGACCAAAATCAGAAGAAATTGGTAAGATAATGGAGATAATATTCAATGAATAGAA
>PBXZ01000140.1:0-14211 GCA_002729415.1 Candidatus Poribacteria bacterium
GAGTGGTGGTTGAGAACCGTTTAAGGGTGGAATGATGAATTATAATGTTTTTACGGTCAAATTAAAGAGTATCTGTGGCGAGTTTTGTAGACGGATAAGAAATTGTTTTAGAAGACACATTTTCTTTGGAGATTTATTTTCTTTGGAGATTTGCCTGCTGATGGAGGGAAGCCTCCAAATATTGTGGACTTTGTCTGTTCTGGGAGGCTTTCAAAGTCACAATCGCAGGGCAGACGTAGAAACATATTGAATTTGTAGAATGAATATGACTTGTCTATTCTCGAATGCATTTGCTAGTGAGGTGATAGAGATCTACCAAGAAAATAAAAATATGAAGCTTGAAAAAATCAGGAATCATTGGGAAAATTCTGGAAGAAATTTCCCCTGTGATGGTCAAATAACTCCCACGTCGAGGGATCCTTACCTTGGTGAACTTGAAAGAGATAATATCTTAGCATATCTTGATATGGAATATACCTGCTTGGAAATTGGGTGTGGTGATGCATTCCATACGATGCATTATGCAAAAAGGGTAAAGCATATGTCGGCTATTGATGTTGCTAATAGTTTAAT
The DNA here is from genome assembly GCA_002729415.1 of Candidatus Poribacteria bacterium. GTDB lineage: Bacteria > Poribacteria > WGA-4E > WGA-4E > UBA9662 > UBA9662. The sequence continues at coordinate 574 of PBXZ01000140.1, forward strand.
TAATATTGCAAGTCAGAGAGCACAGTTGGAGTCACTCAGGAATGTTGAGCTTTGTGTTGATTCAGTTCTCAATATAATAGATAGATTTGAGAGCGAGCAGTTTGATTGTGTTTTGTCTCAGCGTTGTTTGATAAATTTACCAGATTGGGAACTTCAAAAAAATGCAATTATTCAAATACATCATTTGTTGACTGATAAAGGTATTTTACTATTGTCTGAAGGTTTTCAAGATCATCTTAATAATCTCAATGAGCTAAGGACGACGTTAGCTTTACCCGAGATCCAAGTGGTTGATTATAATAGAAATTTTTTCTTGGATGAATTTGAGGATTTTGTTCAGAGATATTTCGAAGTAATTGAAATTCGCCACTATGGGGCGTATTTATTCTTCACGCGTGTGTATCACCCATTAGTTGCATTACCTGAAAGCCCCTCGCATAATTCTAAAATGAATAAAGTCGCTATGGATATTTCAAAGGTTGAGACTATACCTAATTTAGAAAAGTACAGTTATAATCTATTCTATGTTTTGAAGAAGCGGGGATATTCCGAGAATTAATTTTTAGATTCCTATTTATAATATCTAGGCATCTGTTTCCCCCTTTACTGGAGAAGTTCATACTTTGCTCGTTAGTGATCGATGAAATTCTTCGCCCTGCCCAAATTTTTTTGTGCGAGAGTATTGGGCTAGAAACTCATTATCCTTGTCAGTTAGTTGGAGTTCGCATTTATCCGGTTGAATAGTGGCTGTTACTTGGCCAAGAAATGCTAAAAAATATAAAGATTGATTTGGATGTCTATATTGATTCCCAGCATTTTTAATCTGGGAGATATATGGTAAGAGAATTTAAGCTTGTTGCAAACATAACATCTGTAAACTGTTGGATACACGGGTGAATATGAATTTTCCCAACATACTTACTGAGGATCAGGTTCAGCGTTTTATTGATTATGTTTCTAGTAAAAATGAAGTGAGCCTTGATTTTATCAAATATATTTCGTATGAATGGCAAATTAATTCAGTTCAAAGGGAAACTTTACGGTATTTTAACAGTATTCTAGATGTAAATAACGCCAATCAAGCGATATTATTTTTGCTTTGCTCTAAGGGGCTTGGTGAGATTGAACAAGGGAAAAAGAGAGTTTTACTGGGAAAAAATATTGATTTAAGGGCCTATTTTGAAGTGATACAACTTATAGTCCAACATGGTGAAGGATTCCAATTTGATGAAGATGAAACTGCTGTTATTGCAGATAAAGTCATGGACTTAAAGAGTGAGCCAAACCCAGAAATTCGGGTGTTTTGTGTTCTAGGATTGTATTTATACTATATGTCTTACAAGTCGCGTTACTTTGTCGGCGTGAAGGATTATTTGAGAGATTTTGTGAAATTAGATGTGTCCTCGATTACCGATTTTGTCACATTGCATGATTACTATCAAGCTTCGTATTTTTTCTTCTGGCATTTTTGTGAAACTGATTCTGACCAAGTTGAAATTAGAGATCTTCTCATCGATGCGACTCGACAGAAAATGGATGATCTGTCTAAAGGCTTTTCTGGGATTTCTAAGTCAATCCGACGTTCTAGAAAATGTACTTCAAAGAAGAAAATATGTTTTCTTTCACATATAACTAGTCTTTATGGTTCGTACGCTAACACAAGAGCTTTTTACAGTTTCCTGAAAGGCTTGCACTCTAGTTTAGCTGAGCACTTCGATTTCTACTGGTATGCTTTGGAATCAATAACAGATGAAGCAGTAGACGAGTTGCAAAACATGGGGGTAAGGATCAGGAAATTTGATGAAATTACTGATGTACAAGATAAGGCGATTCGTTTAGTTAATTCATTTGGTAATGATGAAATAGATGTGGTTATAAATGATTACCCCAATTTTTGGGTAATATTACTTTACAGTGTTAGAGTGGCTCCAGTCCAAATATATTTTTCTTTTGGCTTTGTTTATTTTGAGTTTGGAGGAGTTGATTATCTACTGTTGCCAAAGGAAGCTAGCCCAAATAACAAAATTAAAACTGATATTATTGATTATGATTCATATAATTGGTTGGAATCCAGATTTCTTGAAGGACCGAATTCCGAAGATGATGCTCGGTCAACTCTTGAGGTNACATTTTATCCTANAGCNAGNCAACTCGNACCNNAAGNCAGATATGTNATTGGNTGCTATGGAAGATTTGAGAAGATAAACGAGGAATATTTATCTGTTATCAAAGCTATACTTCAGAGAGAAGAGACCTCTGTTTTTTTTGTTTTTGGTCCAGGGGATTTTTCGNTAGCAACTAACTATTTTACGACGACTNGTTTGCAGGATCGTGTGATTATTTCAGGTGCTTCGGATCCCCACGTTTTGGGCTGGGCATTTGACGTCTTTTGCGAACAGTGGCCGATATGGTCTGGTCAATCTTCACTTGAAGTAATGGCCAAGGGAATACCTGTAGTTAGTTATATGCATGAAGACCTGTCTCTTTTTATTGAACCATATCTTTCTTTGCGTGATCCCGAACTTGTAGCTACATCTTATCAGGAATATATTGATATGGTCATACGCTTGCTAGTGGATAAGGAACATTATGAAATTAAACAAAATAGTGCTAGAGAAATTTCCAGAAAAGTGACCGATTTGGATAAAAGGGCCAAGAATGTTGGNACACAAATATTGTTGGCTTTGGAACGGAAACTAAAGTCGGAAGTTATGGGGGGGCGGATCTAGGCATATGGTCTCGGTTTCTATGGAAATATCTAGGCTTAGGTTGTTGTAGATGGAGAGACTCGTGAATTTTGTCAATCTCAGGTGTAGGTCTGGTTACACATTCCTCAAACATCCTGATTCGAGGGAGAAAACGCAAATTTATATTAGGATTTATGCTNCCTAAAGGGGCTAGCAAACTATTGATAATGTGATTAGGATTGACTGAATAATGATAGAAAGCTATTCNGTAGAACAAGTTGANGCGCTGTATCAATCCAGTCAGTTCCAAAAAGCTGAAAAGATGTGTCGTCAAATTCTTNTTGAAGATTCTAAGAATNNNTTTGCNATGCATCTGCTTGGATTGATTGCTTTCAAACTTGGCAGACTACAACATGCCATTGATATCATTCAACGTTCGATCCTGCTGGCTCCCAATCAGCCAACATTTTACCAGAATTTAGGGAATATACTACAAAGTTCTGGGGATCTTGATGAATCTATTGTTGCTTATCAAAAAGCCGTTGTCATAGATCCGAATTCAGCTGAAATCCATAATGATCTTGGAAATGCATTTAGATTGCAGGGACAATTAGATAACGCAGTCATTTCAATCCAGAATTCTATTTCGATTCAGCCTAATTGCTTAGCCTTTTACAACCTAGGTCTTGTTATGCAAGATCAGGAAAATGTAGACGAAGCTATAGCATATTATAAACAGGCAATTGCTATAAATCCGAATTTTGTTCAGGCTTATAATAACCTTGGGAATATATTCCAAACGCTGGATAAGTTGGATAAAGCTCTTGAATATTACAAAACTGCCGTTCGAATTGATCCAGATTACCTTGAAGTTCAGTCTAATTTGGGCACAATTTACATTAATAATAATGAGCTAAATGAAGCTATTAACTGTTACCAACATATTTTGCGCATTAACCCAAATTCGTGTGAGGCTGAGAATAACTTGGGTATTGCTTATAACCACTCGCATCAAATGGAAATGGCAATAAGTCATTATCGAAGAGCGTTGCAAATTAATCCCGAATACGCTGATGCCAAAAATAATTTAGGGTTCGCCCTACAAAAACAAGATGAGATTGATCAAGCTATTCTTTGCTATGAAGCCGCACTGAAAATCAACCCAAATTTTAGGGATGCACAAAAAAACCTCGGCCTTGCTGAGCTGTCAAAGGGGAATTTTATTAGGGGATGGTACTATTACACAGCTAGAGATGGCAGGGATATTGATACTGTAAACTCTTTAAAAGATGCGAATATTGAGTTACAAGGTAAGCGTATTCTTCTCATTGGAGAGCAGGGTCTTGGAGAAGAGCTATTCTTTTTAAGATTCGTTCCGCAATTAAAACGATTAGGCTCGTGGATTGCCTATCAGAGCGGAGCTAAGTTAAAAAATTTGGCCTCAAGACTTCCCTACATTGATTATATTGCTGACAGAAAAGAAGACGTGGAAGTAGATTACACTTTTCTCATTGGTGATTTACCGAGATTACTTGATATGACATCGGTGGATAAAATACCCTCATTAATATCCTTCAATATACGGCATCATGAACAGGAAGAAATGGTGCGTCTCTTGGAAAAAACTGGAGGGCCGCCATATATTGGTGTGTCATGGTGGGCGGGTGCTAAAGAAGACATTATATTATATCGTCGGGTGGATTTCCGTTTATTTGCTGAATTATTCCAAGGTGTAGAAGGAACGATAATTAATCTTCAACGCGATTCCAGCGATTCTGAAATTGAAGCGCTATCGGAATTTCTCGGTCGTCAAGTCCATGATTTTTCGTCTTACAATGCAGACTTAGAAGAAATGGTTATTTTACTTGATTCATTGGATTACCATATTACGGTCAGCAATACGAACGTTCATCTGAGATCAGCAGTTAATGGAACAAGTTTCGTTCTGGTTCCGTTTTATTCTCAGCCAAAAATTTGGATGGGACCAAATTACAAGTCGTTATGGTATCCCAATGTCCGTCTTTATCGCCAAACACTCGGATTGTGTTGGAAAGACGCAATTATGCAATTGAAGAAAGATCTGTTTGACGCATTAAAGTGTAATCACACCTGTTTAACATAATGAGTATAAAATTAATAGATACTTAGCTATAAATGTGATTGTTCAGTTTAAGCTCTGGGTGTCGATATAATGTGAATGTGGATTTAAAACCCTAGTTGGAATTATAAATTTGTCGTTGAGTTTGATTCTGGGTGGCTTTCCATAATGGTGGTGTGAGATGCTTAGTTTAATTATTTGATTATCGGTTGTTATCTGTAAACAATTTTAATAATGAAGACAATTATTCATCTTCTTCATATTGCCTCTCGGCATCATCAAAATGGCGATCTTAGCCAAGCTGAAACTGTATACCGCCAAATTCTTGAGACCCAACCTGAAAACGCTGATGTTTTCCATTTGCTTGGACTTATTTCTTTTCAAAGGAACTGTTTTACTGATGCGGTCAGCTTTATTAGCCGAGCAATTACTATAGACCCTTTAGAATTGGCCTACTTGTTTAGTTTGGGTTCGATTTACTCTGCTGTTGAAAAATCTGATGATGCTATCAAATGCTATGAGAAAATATTGGAAATCTGCCCTGACTCGGTTGAAGCATGTTTTTGTATGGGCAGTATATTGGAACAGCAGGAGGAGATAGATGAAGCGATAGCACACTATCAGAGAGCCTCGCAGATTAACTCGGGGTTTTTGGATGCATATATTCAGGAAGGTCGCCTTCTTCGTGTTAAGGGTGAGTTAGAAAAAGCAGTTGAAGTTTATACGGTTGCTGAGACTATTAGTCCTAGTTCGGCTGAGGTGTGTAATGGGCTTGGGCTGGTCTTGGTAGAACAGGGCAAACTAGAGGAAGCTTCTGAGGTATATAAGCGTGCTGTGTCAATTAAACCGGGTTGTGCTGAGATTCATAATAATCTTGGATTTGTCCTGCAAAAACAAAATGAATGGGAGGATGCAGCTCAACATTATAACCACGCGATCTTTGCTGATCCGGAGTATGCTGAAGCCTACAACAACTTTGGAAATTTACGCCAAGAACAAAACCAATTTAAAGCTGCGATTGAGTGTTATCGCCGAGCTATTTCTGTTGATCCGAACTATGCTGAAGCTTATAGNAANCTTGGTGCTGCGTTACAAGGAGATGNGGATTTCTCTGAGGCAGCTGAGGCGCATCGATGCGCTCTTAAGATTGGTTCTAATCAGGCTAAATTNCATTTTAATTATGGTGTTTTTTGCCAATANCNGGGAAGATTAGANGAGGCTATTCAAGCTTACAAATCTGCCATTANTCTTAATCNTGATTTTGCGGATGCACATAAGAATTTAGGGATGCTCTTATTACTTAAGGGAGATTTCCNAAATGGCTGGAAAGAATATGAGTGGCGGTGGAATTGTGATGACTTCGGAGAATTCTGGAGCAAACGGAATTTNCCACAACCTTTGTTGGATNANCCGGATGTTCAAGGTAAATCAATTCTCATTTGGGCAGAACAGGGGGTTGGAGATCAGATNATGTTTGNCAGCATGCTGAACGGTNTTGATTNTTTTTCCAATGAAATTGTCGTTGAATGTGAGGAGAGACTGGTTCCCTTNTTTCAGCGTTCCTTTCCCNACGTCAGTTTNATNTCGGCAAAAACACCGCCGGANGGGCGATTATTTGATCAGCGTATCGATTGTCAAATTCCAATTGGAAACCTAGGAAAATGGTTTAGGGTTACTGAGAGTGATTTTTGTGGGAGTAAACCTTATCTTGTGNCGTGTNCAGACANAGTTATGTCTTTTAAGAAAAAATACAAGGCTTTGGCTGAGGATAGGTTATTGGTTGGTATATCNTGGAGAAGTACTAGAGTNGATCAGAGAAGGGCAATGCTTAAAAGCACGGACTTGANCCAGTGGTNTTCNTTATTATCTGAAAAGAATTGTTTTTTTGTTAACCTTCAGTATGGGGATGNAAAGCAGGAAATTGANGGNTTTANAGCTGAAACGAACGTTCGGATTTATGATGATGAGACGGTAGATTCTCTGCAAAACTTGGACGATTTTGCTGCCCAAATTTCTTCTCTAGATTTAATCNTTTCCACGTCTAATACTACTGTGCANGTGGCGGGAGCGCTTGGAAAACCTGTTTGGAATCTGATNCCATATCTACCAGACTGGCGATGGACGGTNGGCCGACAGAATTCTCTCTGGTACCCGACGATGAAACTTTTCAGACAGANACAGGTTAGTGATTGGAATGGCGTTTTTCAGCAAGTTGCGCATTCGCTCAAAGAATTACTGACTCACGAAATTTAGTGACTGTTCACAGATAATTTGAAAAGTGCCTTGAATCTACTACCAGTATTTCTTAACTAGGTTAACCAAATGTATCATTGAACACAAATGTGGAGCATATTATGTTAAAGAAAGTCTTGGTTACGGGTGGTGCAGGCTACGTTGGTAGTGTATTAGTTCCAAAACTACTTCAAGCGAATTATGGAGTTAGAGTACTGGATTTATATATCTATGGCGAACACGTTCTTGATAGTGTGAAGAATCATCCAAATCTGGAAGAAATTAAAGGAGATATACGAGATATAAAACTACTGGAAGAAATTATGCCAGGGTGTGATAGTGTTTTACACCTAGCTTGTATTTCAAATGACCCTAGTTTTGAACTAGATCCAGATCTTGGTAAGTCCATTAATTATGATGCTTTCAGACCGTTAGTTAAGATATCAAAGGACAATGGTATCAACCGCTTCATATACGCTTCGTCTTCAAGTGTCTATGGGGTCAAAAAGGAAGAAAATGTGACAGAAGAGCTCTCGCTGGAACCACTGACTGATTATTCAAAATATAAAGCGTTATGCGAAGAAATCTTGAACCAGTATCAAACCCCTGAATTCACTACTGTGATTGTTCGGCCAGCGACTGTCTGTGGTTATTCGCCGCGGTTGCGTTTGGATTTGACTGTCAACATTTTAACTAACCACGCAGTTAACCTTGGTAAAATTACTGTTTTCGGAGGAGGACAGAAAAGACCAAATATCCATATTGAGGATATCACAGATCTATACATCGATTTGCTTTCCCGCCCCAAAGATCTGGTGGCTGCAAAAGTCTGGAATGCTGGTTATGAAAATCATCGCGTGCGGGAAATTGCCGAAATTATACGTCAGGTTGTCGATAAAGAGGGTGTAGAAATTACTACCACCCCAACGGATGATCACAGATCATATCATATCTCATCAGATAAAATTAAGCAGGATCTTGGTTTTGTCCCCAAACATACAATAGAAGATGCTGTTCGAGATTTGGTTAATGCCTTTCATCAAGGAATAATCCACAATTCAATGGAGAATTCGGATTATTACAATGTTAAAAAGATGAATGCCATCAGTTTAAAATGAAGAATGGACTTGGAAAGAATGAGATAGTTGGGTATGGTTAGATTAGCAGATTATGTTGTGTCATTCCTTGAACATGTTGGGGTAAGGGATATTTTTACCATCTCGGGAGGCGGTAGCATATTCTTAAATGATGCTCTTGGGCAAAGTAACATAAAATATTATTGTTGTCATCATGAACAAGCAGTTGTAATGGCTGCGGAAGCGTATGCACGCGTAAGCGGAAATATAGGAGTTTCGCTTGTAACTAGTGGGCCTGGGGGAACAAACGCAATAACTGGAGTGGCTGGTTGTTGGATTGATTCGGTCCCCAACCTGATTATTTCTGGACAGGTTTATCTAAATCAAACTATTGGGAATTCAGGATTAAGACAACTTGGAATTCAAGAGATAAATATTATAGATATCATTGAACCTATAACGAAATATGCAATTATGTTAGAAAATCCTAATGAAATCAAGTACCATCTTCAGAAGGCTATTTACAAAGCCACAACTGGCAGACCAGGTCCTGTATGGATTGACATACCTGCAAACATCCAGCAGACCAACATAAACGAAAATGAATTGGCTGAATTTTTTCCAAATGAGAATCCAAACAAACTTGAGCGAAAGTTGGAAGATAAAGTCACAAAAGTTGCGAAACTATTGAGAATTTCTCAAAGGCCACTCATACATGTTGGTCAAGGAGTCAAGATTTCGAAAGCAGAAAGAGAATTTATGGCGTTTGTAGAAACTTATAATCTTCCTTTTGTGACAGCACGAAATGCTAACGATATTGTTGCAACTAACCATGAACTATATGTTGGCAGGCCCGGTACTTTTGGTCAAAGAGGAGCTAATTTTGCGGTTCAAAACTCAGATTTGTACCTTGCAATTGGAACACGACTAGCTCTTTCACAAACAGGCTACTCATCAAAAGATTATGCACGAAATGCAAAAAAAATTATGGTAGATATTGATAAAACTGAGTTAAACAAAAAAACATTGTCTATCGACGTAAAGATTCAAAGTGATGCTAAGGTTTTTCTTATGGCACTGAACAAAGAATTGTTAGGTACTCCACTAAATATTTCAACATGGGTAAATCAATGTCAACATTGGAAAAAAAAGTACTCTGTAATCCTTCCAAAATACAAGAAGCAAAAAAGCCCTGTAAATTCCTACTATTTTGTGGATATCTTATCGGATGTATTAAATACAAAGGACATCATAGTTACCGACATGGGAATTGCTTTTCAAGGTACACACCAAGCGTTTAAAATAAAGAAGGGCCAGAAATTTTTTACAAATTCTGGTTTCGCCTCAATGGGCTGGGGGTTGCCCGCTGCTGTAGGCGCTTGCGTGGCCAATCAGAATAAAAGGACTATTTGTATTAGTGGGGATGGGGGGCTTCAGCTGAATTTACAAGAATTAGCAACCATCATGCATAATACGCTTCCAATCAAATTGTTTGTCTTGAACAACAATGGTTACTTGACAATTAAGCAAACCCAAGAACATGGTTTTGGCGGACGACTAATGGGGTGTAATCAAGAAACTGGACTCAGTTTTCCAGAAATATTAAAATTGGCTGAAGCATATAAAATTAGATATGTTAAATTGGATAGCCAAGAAAATTTANAACAGAAACTTAAACAGATTGTTGGCTGTGGAGATCCCGTTATCTGTGAAATTATAATGGATCCTAACCAACAGCAAATGCCAAAAGTGCTGAACAAAAGGAATCCAGATGGAACAGTCGAAACTAAACCAATTGAAGACATGTATCCATACTTAACGCGGAAAGAGTTAAAAGAAAACATGCTTTCTGATTAGCTTCAGCTAGGAATAATTCACGACTTAAAAATTTGTATCGCATTGTTTAGTATAGTAAACTCAAACAATTAGAATCCTGTGTTAAGTGTCAGTCAATGTCACTGCAAATGTGTTATAAGAATTGTTTTACTACTTGATCATGTGTGGATCGCATGCTTTTCACATATAATCATTATTAGTTATAGATATCTTTCATTTTAGTAAATAGATTAAGGCTTCGATACTTTAAATATAGATTATGTATAAGCTAAAAAGTAAAAAGATACTTATAAGTGGTGCTTCAAAAGGGTTAGGCTACGTATGTGCCAAGGCTTTTGCTGAAGAAGGAGCTCACTTGGTAATGGCGGCAAGATCTATGGAACAATTGGAGGAATTGAAGGAATCTCTGCCTGATTCAGAGAGGCATATGAGTTTTGCTGCCGATCTTACCCAATCAGACAAGATTTCAGAATTAATAAAGGCAGGAGAGAGCTTTTTTGGTGACTTCGATGTTATAGTGCATGTTGCCGGAGGTGGTTTGGGTTTAAAGGATCCTCTTTTAACTTCAGAAGACTTTAAGAAATTGTATGAACTAAATGTTGGCATAGCAGTCGGAATTAATAGGCTTGTTATTCCAAAAATGATAGAAAAAGGGTCCGGTAATGTAGTTCATGTTTGTTCAATTGCATCAACTGAAGCAACAGGGTCCGTTGGTTATAATACATCTAAGGCAGCACTCGCCGCCTACGTGCGTTCGCTTGGACGGGAAATAGCAGATACAGGGGTGATTGTAACGGGGATATTACCTGGGGCATTTCTCGCCCCACAGAATGCATTCGTAAGATTGAGTGAAAAAAACCCAGATGCCTATGAAAAATTTATAGAGGAAAAACTTCCCAGGAAACATATCGGTAGAGCCGAAGAAATCATCCCTATTCTTTCATTCTTATCTTCAACAACGGCATCTATGATGTCCGGGTGTTGTGTTCCTATTGATGCTGGAGAAGGCCTATCGTATCTNGCCCATTATTAGTGAAGCGCGTTAAGGTTCAACTTGTTTGCATAATAAAGTACCTAGGCTTTACTGTGATTTTGGATAGTCTTCTAGAAGATTACGCCAACTAATTTNAGCCATACTGGAACTGATTTCAGCATTGAGTTTACTATGGCTNATAATATACGAATTCAATTGTCGCTAGTAGTTTTTCTGTTTGTTTTCAATACTAGATTCTGAATTAGAAGGAGTTTTCTGAGCTATGTTGAGAAAATCTTCGGTCTCGCTAGAGTATCNATTCAGCAATACTCATCTGACCGAGTATATTACACGTTTGCGTGAAGAATATACTCTTGGTAAAAAAATTGCTCTGATACAAGCTCCTCAATTTTTATTTGATTCATTTAATGTAGATATTGTAAAAGCCAGAGGATACTATGCTTATCCGCCTACGGGGTTACAGTGTTTGGCTGAATCTCTCTCAAATAAAGATTTAGACATTGATATTTTTGATCTAAACTACACTTTGCTGAAACGAGTGATTAACGATGAAACCTTCAATCATCACAATTGGTTGGAGTTGCTTGAGGAATATCTCGATAGGGAAGTTCCTTCTATAGTCGGAGTAACTTCGATTAATGTTTATAGNGATNTTTTTGAGCCTGGNTACCCTCTAACTAGTATTNTACAGTGNCTAAAACANAGAGGTNANTCTNTTGTGTTAGCTGGCGGCCCAATAGCAACGAGTGAGNACCAAAATTACCTAATGGCTGATCTTTGCCATTTCGTCATCGAAAGTGAAGGNGAATATCGAGTNAACTTTCTGTTGGATCACCTTTTTGAGGTTGAATCGCCACAATTTTCAGTGCGAGGTATCCATTTCAAGTCAAATGGCGAAATCAAACAGACTGAAGGACAACANGTCCCTGTAGAACTTGAAAAAAACCTGNTTGATACATATAGTNTGATTCCAATTGAGGATTACCATAACGTAGGAANTCTTANTCCATATTCAAGAATGTCCGGTCAAGAACNCCCCTATTCAGTNTTTTTATTGAACAGAGGTTGCAGAGCTAATTGTGATTTTTGTGGGGTACCTGACTTTATGGGTAGANGGGTNCGNCAATCTCCTGTCAGCGAGNTTTTGAATGAAATTACTTATCTGGTTGANCAAAGNGGAATAAAGCATTTTGATGTCCTAGATGATGATTTTTTGAGGTATGAGGAAGCNGTCGTAGAATTATTGCAAGGAATTGAGTCCTTAAGACAGAAACATGGANTTACTTGGGCCTCTAACAATGGTTTGATTGGCGCATCAATCACAGAAGAATTGATGGCTCTAATGCATCAATCTGGTTGTNTCGGTTTTAGAATTGGTGTTGAGAGTGGTAATCCAGAAATGCTAAAGAAGATGAGAAAGCCTGGCAACTTAACNACTCTACGTCAAGCCGGAGNGATCATGAATAAGTTTCCTGATGTGTTTACAGGNGCAAACTATATCATTGGATTGTTTGGTACTGAGACNTTTGGGGAAATGATGGACACCNTCAGNTTTTCATGTGAATTGGATCTAGACTGGTCTTCTTTTGCAACATTTCAATTTACNAGCAAAAAAAAGNAAGAGATGGCNGAAGGCCTGNAAAAAAANCAGCATGCATCAACAGATTTTGTTCCNTCCAAAGCAGATTCTAAGAGAGAAATATCGTCTACCNAGGACATTTTTTCAGGTCCTGAAATCTTTGATCTGCCAAAAGANATAGTACCTTCTCCAGAGCAAATTCAACACATTTGGTTTTGTTTTAATCTTGTTATGAACTATATCAATAANAAGAATCTGCNACCGGAAGGTAGGCCTGNAAAATTCACCTATTGGGTTGAAGCTGTTAAAGTTGCATACCCAGANAACCCATACATGTCCCTGTTCGCTGGCCTTGGCCGAGTTTTGATGGGAGATATGATATCTGCACACAAACATTTAGAAATTACTGCAGTNATTTTGAAGNAATCCNAATACTGGAAACATCGCTTTCTTCAATTCAATTTGGCAGACTTTGTTGTTGACTTTCCGGAGGATTCCCCTTCTGTGTATGNGATGTTAGAANACTTGAAGGAANCATTGANATTAAATAAACTCTTAGAAAATTGCGAATAAAATAAATAANTNTACTATATCAGTNAAGGAAAGGNAANGAAGTTCCTTGCTTACCTTTGTNNGGAGANAAGAAGACAATTTGGATGAGATCAAAACAGCTTTGGAAAATNCNGATGCTTCTGAAAATNATAATAAATNTTTCGTTCCNNTAATTGAATTATTTCATGTAAATGNTGAGCAAAAGCGTAATATTGATTTGGAGTTGACAAGANATTTTCCTGAGCGATTAATAGAACGAATTTTATTAGTCGCTCCTCCTGAAGCGGATTCGGGCATGTTTGAATTTGACACCGCAAAACGTGGGAGATATTGGAATTTCCCTCCTTATGGACTAGGAATAATTGCTAGCCATCTGAGGCTTGAGGGAATAAGTGTCCAGATAGTGAATTTGAACCATGTAGTTTTAAAAGCATGTAATTTGGCAAAAAGCAAAGTCGAATTTGACTTTGACAAAGTCTGGAAAAACGAGCTTGCTAGAGAAATAGAGGTTTTGGAACCCGATATAGTGGGTATCACGTGTATGTTTAGCCAATCTCATACTTCAGCAGTCAGGGTATGTAACG
>PBXZ01000141.1:0-61957 GCA_002729415.1 Candidatus Poribacteria bacterium
TCACAGGGCGTTCAGGCTGCGAGGGATCTACATCAATGAGTCCATACAATTCAATCTCCTGCGCGTAAGGATGTCCTCGTTTAATTCCACTATAGCGGCGAACGTTGGGATCGAGACTCGTGGCCGACCTGAAATCTTTTCCTACCCGTTTGTCATCCAAAGTACCTCCAATTCGGAAACGTATGGCGTCAGTGACACAAGTGGCACGAAAATCGATGGTGGTACCCTGATTATCTTTGATCTTCTGGATCTTTCGCCAGCTATCCGCATTTCCTAAACCGGCATAGACAATAATATCCTCAAAATTGGTTCCGCGAATAACAATACGATGGATGGCTTTCCGCTCTGGCAAGGTAAGAATGATTTCCTTCCAGCGTCGTCCAACAGTTTCTAAATCACCATCAATCATCTCTGGCGATGTACAAGTAGTCCCTTCAAGCAAAGCGTAATTCTGACTCCACGTCTGTTCAGGAAACAGACTACTAACCAAACTGCTCTTACAACCTGAAATTCCATATACGATAACCACAATAAAAACAATCAGATTCAGACGGATCCTCATTTGCCTCTTCTCGATTAGAACCAACCTAGCTAGACTCCCACTTTCCATCGAGTCCTTTCCGAACAACAGCTTTCTCATCGTAACCGCCATAAGCACTCGGCATATTGAGCGCAATACCGAGCAATGCTTGCAATTCAGGAGATGTTGTTTCCGGAAACCGCTCTTCGCTGGCATAAGGCATCCATGTTTCAAAACGTTTCATCCAATAGTGACCATAAGTTGGAAAAATAGCCCGACGGACTTTGTCAGATCGATTACCGCCACCCCGATGCCAAGTTGTGCAGTCAAAAATGACTGCAGTTCCAGCTGGAACCGTCAAACGCAATTCATCCAGCAAATTACCAGCATCTCTTGGGGGTGGTGTCCCGTGCTTATGGGAACCGGGAACCACACAAATTGGACCATTATCTGCCGTTAATTCATCCAGATACACGCCAACATTCAACATCAAGGGACGATCGCAATAGAAGGTGAAGTCTGCGTGCCATCCTTGATCCGGCGTATTTGGTTGACGGGCAATACCATCGAACTGTAGGAGTTGCGGTCGGGATTCCAAGATCGATTCAATAACAGATACCAGTATAGGGTGATTAGCCACGCTCAGAAAGGTGATATCGTGATCCAGCAAATTCCGGTATTCTTCCAACAGATCGAAAGCATGACAAATTTGAGCCAGCAGATCTGTTTCTAACATCTGCTCAATAACATAATAGCCATTTTGATTAAATTCTTCTTTCTGAGATAAAGTAAGCACCGTCTATCCTTTGATTGCTCCACTGGTTAAGCCACTAACAAATTCTTTTTCAAGTGAGAAAAATAGAATAGCTGGAGGGATAATAGCCAACAGTGTCCCTGCCAGAAAAACTCCATATTGTTGATCATAAACATCAACATATTGATTTAAGGCAACCGTTAATGTTAACTTTGATTGAGTTTGAATAAATACATCGGGGGCGATAAAGGCATTCCAACTACCAAGAAAACTGATCAGGCAAAAAGCGGCAGTTATTGGACGTACAAGTGGCATCACAATATTAAGATATATGCCAAATTCACCACAACCGTCGATCCGCGCGGCTTCGACTAGGGTACTGGGGACTGAAAAGAACGCCTGCCGGAACAGGAACATACCAAAAGCACTACATGCACCCGGAACGATTAGCGCCCAGTAGGTATCCATCCAGTTTATCTTGTGTATCAGATGGTAAAGTGGCGAAAGGAGAAGCATAGCCGGAATCATCATTGTACCAAGCATGAAAAGTATGAGGAAACTTCTACCACGAAACTCATATTTGGCAAGAGCATACCCACCCAGGGATGAAAAGAATAGTGTAACAACCGTGGAAGTACTAGCTAAAAAAAATGAATTGACGATATACTGCCAGAAATAGATAGCTCCTTCCAGTGTTTCTTCCTTTTCAAAAAGCTTTTTTAGGTTGCTAAAGTTGATGGTCTGGCTTGACCATTCTGCAACTGGAGGTAGGAAAGTGTAAGCCATCAACACTTCCGGATCTTTAAAAGCAGAACAAATCAGCCAGAAAAAAGGAGCCAGAATCAAGGCAGCGATACTGGCCAGCACCAGGTAACGGAGATACACCAAGGCGATCTGCTTGCCTCTAGGCGTGAAAGGGACAAAATATAAGAATAAAAAGACGAAACCAAAGAACAAAAATGTTAAGTGCGTATTATTCATAAAGTTTATTCTGTCTCCAATCCACGACCAATCTTCATTTGTATGAAGCTGATGGTAAAAATAATAATAGCTAATAACCAACCGATAGCAGCCCCTGTCCCGAGGTCTCCTGATTCAAAGGCAGTACGATACAAATAACCGACAATCGTCAGGCCAGAATCCTTTGGCCCATAACCGGCAACTCCAGCAGCGTTTTGCAGTAAGGCATAAGGCAATTCGAACAACTGATAGGAGCCTATCGTGCTCATAACAACCACAAAGAGTACAACCGGTTTAATAGCTGGAAACGTAACCGCCCAAAACAGTTGCCAAGGGTTCGCACCATCGATTAAGGCTGCTTCTTCCAAATTCTGATCGACATTTTGGAGTGCAGCCAGAAAATAAATCATATTGAACCCAACATACATCCACATGGCAGTAATAATCAAGGCAGGCATTACTAGATTAGGATTTTCAAGCCATCTTTTTTCTAAACCCCAACCAATTACTTCCTGCAAGAATCGGTTGAACATACCATATCGCGGCATAAAAATAACGCTAAAAATAATGCCAACAAAGATCTGTCCAACCAGATAGGGACTGAACAAAATCAGTCGAAATACACCTTTAAGACGATCTTTTTTAGAGTTTAACAGCAAAGCCATTCCCAAGGATAACGGAAGTTGCACCAATATAGAGGAGAGCGCGAATATTGTAGTGTTCCAAACTGCGATATGAAAATCCCCATCAGCCAGAACAAAAGCAAAATTTTCCAAGCCAACAAAATTCCAGCTCTTGGGACCGTTAGTTTGATAGAATGCCAGAATAATGGCATAAATAAACGGATAAATAAAAAAGACAAGTGTTAAGACCAAGTAAGGACTTAAAAACAGCCAAGGCGCGGTCCGTTTATTCAGTCGTTCTTTCCATTTTTCCATAACGCTGCACCTAAATACTCATCTATTAACGATTGGCAATTTGCTGACGGTAAAATATGTTGTGCTGTGCCCTGTTTTCAACATAGGCAGAAACCCGGGCCAATTCTCTTTTAATATATTCCTTTAACCCATCATCACCATTTTTATCATAGTATAAAGCCGCATTGATAAAGACTTCGTTTAGTTTGTTTCTGGCTAATTCATAATATGGGCTGGCGTAATTGGATGGAACATCCTTTGCCATCTCGGCGTATAAGGCACCGATTGGCTGGTTTGTGTAGAAAGGAACAGGTTCCTTAAATTCCGGTAGGTCCCAAGCATCCTTTACCGGTGGAATAATGTAAGACGCTTTAAATCTTTTGCCAAGATCCTCAGCTTTTAGATACAGAACTTTAGCAAACTTCCAAGCCAGTTCCTGATTCTTGGAGGCTTTGGTGATTGCCAGTCCCGTTCCACCCCAGGTACTAACGCGTGACCCTCCGATTTCCCAAGCAGGTAATGGCATCAATTTCATCTTGCCACTAAGATGTGGGGTATCTGTTTCAAAATACTTGGTTCTCCAATCCGGGCAAAAATAGAACAGCACCAAGCCATCAGTGACAGTTTTGGCTAAAGTTTGTCCCCATCCAGCAGAGAAGGCAATCCGGTCTTTCCCTCGACTCTGATGGATGTACCAGATAATGGTGTCCACCACGGTATCGTTGTCGATTTTCAGCTGCCCATTTTTAGTGAAGAGAGGTTCCCTACGCTGAAGGAGAAGCGGTGTCAACATATCACCGTTAGCAGGTAGATCAAGCGCATACCGATCCGGATTGCCATCACCATCAAGGTCGTTGGTAATCCGTCGTCCCATTTCGACAAAGTCATCCCAGGTTTGGAGTGTATTCACATCAATCCCGAGTTCCTCTACCAAATCACTTCTATAGCAAAGCATCAACGGATGCACATCATGGGGCAAGGCAAAGATTCTTCCTAACCTAGATAGGCGACTATAACGCGATTCAACGAAACGATCGTATAAACCTTCTGCATGCAACCGGTCGGTTAAATCAACAAAACCGACATCTTCGATTGGGCCTTTGGTAAAGGTTCCCATAGTATCAGCCAGAATCTCAACGACATCCGGAACATTAGCATTTGTCAGAAACGCGTTTTGCAGTCGGCTCTTCACTGTCCTATCGGAAACTAATTGTAACTGAACTTTTACTCCATGCTCTTTTTGAAATTCCTCCGTAGCTTCTTCATAAGCCTCCATATGGCTTCTGGCAAAGGAAACAAAAACCAAGTCCGGTTTTTCACCTCTTTTTGAAAGCGTAGCTACTAGATTGAAAATCCCCGTCGAAATAGCTATCAATAGTATCCAAAAAGGGACTTTCCCATACGGAAATTTTGGCATTATCATTCCAGTATTTAAAATTATAAAATGGCTCTATCCGTATTAAAGTCGAAAAAATGGGCCCGATCCATGGCGACTGCTAACTCTATCTCTTCACCAACCATGTATTTTCTATGCGAATCGACTCGACTAACGAAACTAGTCGTTTCTGACTTCAAGTAAACATAAGTTTCCGCACCCATAGGCTCAACCACATCAACAACAGCCGAAACACGTCCAACTGTTTCACTATTTTCAGCTATAGCTGATCCAACATGCTCCGGGCGAATCCCAAACACAATTTTCTGCTTATCAAACTGCCTGAGCTTCTCTGTTTGCTGTTTAGTTATCTGAAACTGCATACCATCTTCAGAGAGAAAAGCCATCGACGCATTCTGACCAAGAATCTGCCCATTAAAGAAATTCATTGGGGGTGTCCCAATAAAACTGGCCACGAACTTGTTTACTGGCCGATCATAAAGAGTAATAGGATCAGCAACTTGCTGTATCACTCCCTCGTTCATCACTACAATTCGATCTCCCATCGTCATAGCTTCAACCTGATCATGAGTGACATAAATCATGGTGGTATTTATTTCATTATGCAGTTGACTCAGTTCAACACGCATTTGCACACGCAACTTGGCATCTAGATTAGACAACGGTTCATCAAACAGGAAGACAGCAGGTTGACGAACAATCGCGCGACCAACAGCTACACGCTGACGTTGCCCACCGGATAGAGCTCTGGGTTTACGATGAAGCAAATCGGCCAACCCTAACATTTGAGCGGCATCATTGATCCGTGTTTCTATTTCAGCTTTTGGATACTTTCGCAACTTGAGGCCGAACTCCATATTCTCTCGAACGGACATGTGCGGATAGAGGGCATAATTTTGAAATACCATTGCGATATCTCGGTCCTTCGGCGAAACACGATTGACGACACGATCACCTATCGAGATTTCACCTTCCGTAATCTCTTCCAATCCCGCAATCATACGAAGAGTGGTGGACTTACCGCAACCAGAAGGCCCAACCAGAACGATAAACTCACCATCCTCAATCACTAAATTAAAGTTTTCTACCGCCTTGACGCCACCAGGATAGTTTTTCTTCACATCGACTAAAGTAACAGTTGCCATCTTTACCCTACTCTACAGCCACCAAATAACCAACACCCATCTATTACCGCATGTTATAATTTGGGTTTCATTTTGCGACTATATAATTCATTGATCTTCACTATTATCATCGTTGCCCACTCTATAGAGCTAAAGTATACTGGAAATTCAAATTTCAGTCCACAGTTATGGTAAACTATATAAGGTGACTCGGATTTGGAATTCAACAAGCATATAGATTCAAAGGATAATCGGTATGCAACAGCAAAAACTTTTTTTTGAAGAAGAAGGATATTTGATTATTGAAGACCTGTTATCCTCCCAAGAGATAGAAAAATGTCAACATGAAATAGAAAGATTGCATCTGCAATATAAGGATTTTCTGGACACAAACGATCCGAGGAAAAACCATTTTCAGATGGAACCGTTTCGTGAGGAAAATAATTTCGATGACGAACTCCCGGTCCTACGAAAAATCGAGGGAACAAGGGACTTATCTGAGATTTTCGACCAACTTGCGAAACACCCTAGCTTGGTAACAGCAGTCCAAAACCTGATCGGTGAAAATCTACTTCTTTTCCGCAGTACATTGATGCTTAAGCCTGCATTCCACGGTTCAGCACATGGACTACACCAAGACTCGGCATATTGGCCAATGGAGCCACCAAAGCTAGTTACCGTAAGCATTGCAATTAATGATGCAACTACTGAAAATGGGTGTTTAAAAATTATCCCACGCAGCCATAAGTGGGGACTTCGTGAATGGGGCGGCATCGCTCGACGACATGACGCTCCGATTACCGACCGGGACGATGTAGATCCTTCAGACCAAGTTGAGGTTCCACTCAAGGCTGGCAGCGCGCTTCTCTTCCACAGTTTGATGGTACACGGTTCTGGAGCAAATTTGTCCTCAAAACCGAGAAATACCGCGCTCTATGCGTATTTCTCATCAGATGTTCGATACAAACCGCATGGTGGGAAATCTATGCAAAAGACTTTTCCGGTTATTGCTGGACTCAACGGTCAAACTGAATTGACACTCATTTCAGAAGAATCATAGGAACAGGCTGAGATTCTAGTGGTTGAACAAATTTTTAAGCAAATTTTCGAATTTCTGAAGACGCCCGCGGGGCACTGGTTCATCCTAGTCTCCGTCAGTGTAATCGGTTTATGGATCGTCTACAACCAAAAACGACAAATACCTGAACTTACACTTGAACAGATCCAAGACGATAGCTGGTTCATCACACGGGATGACAACCACCGACTAGCTATCATCGTAGCTTTAAAATTAATCAATAAATCGGGTGGCCCCATCACATTAAAAAATTGTCGCTTGAGTGGATACTCCCCCAGAGATTTATCAACCAAACTGGTTGTTACAGGTCACGACAAAGCCTTTGAGCTAGAACTTCCTGAGTATGACCAATTCATTGCAGGAAGTAACTATGTTGTCAATCCATACACGGAATGTAAAATATGGATGTACTACGAATCAAGAATCGTCACCATGACAGGAATGCTAAAAACACAGGCAATCTTAAGAGATACCAATCGAAAACGTAAATCAATTCATGTCAGTATCCCACGGCAGGAACAGCAAATTCTTATCTACCGAGAAGAAGCGATGCGATATTGAGCTTCACTTGTCAAGATTTTGCCTAATATGTTATGTTTTGCAAGAGAGCCAGAGCCGCAGTTTTACCATGAACAATTATCGATATTATATAATCTCACGCTCTAACCCATTTTTTAAAAGATCATGAACACATTTTCCAAGCGTTTAGATCGCTTACCACCCTACATGTTCGGCAAGCTTAAACAATTGACGCATGATAGGAGGCAACAAGGCGTAGATGTGATTGATCTTGGTATGGGAAATCCGAGTGAGCCAACACCATCGGATATCATTGATAAATTGTGCGAAGTTGCATATGATCCCAAAAACCACCGATATTCGGCTTCAAAAGGTATCTTCAACCTGAGACGTGAAATCTGCTGGTACTATGAACGAAAGTTCGGTGTACAATTGGATCCCAACCATGAAGCGACATCCGTTATCGGTACAAAAGAAGGATTATCTCATCTCGCCTTGGCCTTAATTGATGAGGGCGATTTGGCACTTGTACCTAACCCGACCTTTCCAATCCATATCTACAGTATAATACTTGCGGGTGGCAGTGTTGTTAGTATACCCTTGCATGCTGAAAATGAGTTTGTACCAAGCCTAGCCGAAATTACACGCGATATATTGCCTAAGCCGAAAGTGCTGATCTTGAGTTTCCCTCACAATCCAACTGGAGCAGTTGTTAGCATGGATTTCTTCAAAGAAGTTGTGGATTTTGCCCGAAGAAACGACATCATTGTGATCCACGACTTGGCTTACGCAGATATCGTTTTTGATGGGTATCAAGCTCCAAGTCTCCTACAAGTCAAGGGAGCAAAAGATGTTGGAATTGAATTTTTTTCGCTTTCCAAATCCCACAACATGGCAGGATGGCGCTGTGGTTTTGCAGTTGGTAACAGAGACTTGATCAACGCCCTAGCAAAAATCAAAGGATATTATGACTACGGTATTTTCGCGCCAATTCAGATAGCCTCAATTGTCGCCCTCAGAATAGAGGAAAAAGTTGTCAAGGAAAATGCCAGCGTTTATGAAGAACGGCGCAACATCCTAGTTGAAGGTTTGAACCGTATTGGGTGGGAGGTCCAAAAACCGAAAGGAACTATGTTTGTCTGGGCAGCTATTCCCCAAGAACACAGTCACCTCAACTCATTTGACTTCGCGATGAAAATCCTGAATGATGCCGAAGTATGCGTTTCTCCAGGGGCGGGATTCGGTCATAACGGCGAAAATTATGTCAGAATCGCGTTGGTGGAGAACAGCGATCGTCTTCGGCAAGCCATTCGGCAAATCCGACGTGCGCTGTTTTAAGCCTCAAAAAACCAGTTTATAGAACAAGGTAATTTACACGAGTTGAATATAACCCATCTCGGCACCATCGCCCTTTCTGGTTTTGCCTCGAATTACACGCGTATACCCGCCATTCCGCTCCTGATAGCGAGGTCCAAGCTCATCAAAAAGTTTTTGTAGTACTTCATGCTTGCTAATTACTTCTTGGCCATTGACATCAGGGCGAAGAGGTCTCTTTTTATCATGCAACCTCTTACCCTGAACCATCTTCGCTGCCTGGCGGCGCGCGTGCAAATCACCTTTTTTAGCCAGAGTGATCAGTTTCTCAGCAACACCACGAAGCTCTTTACATTTTGGCAGAGTTGTACAAATTTGCTCGTGCTCAAATAGCGCAGTAACTTGGTTGCGAAACAATGCTTTACGATGACTACTTGTTCTACCAAGTTTTCGTCCTTTCTTTCTATGACGCATCCTCTGCCCCCTCGCTATCCGTTACGCTCACTTCCTCCAAAGTCATCCCGAAGTGTAGATCCATCTCATCTAAAATGTCTTTAATCTCATTAAGAGACTTCTTGCCAAAATTACGGAATTCCAACATTTTTCTATCATCAAGGGTAACCAGATCACGGATTGTGCTAATATTAGCAGCATCAAGGCAATTAGCCGATCTAACCGACAATTCTAGTTCAGCAACAGGTCGAGACAGATACTTTTCAAGTTGGAGCTTACTTTGGTCGATCTCGGGAACCGTTTCGATATAATTTTCGTCAAAATCACTAAAGAGATGGAACTGATCGAGTAGAATCACCGCAGCCTGAGTAACAGCATCCTTAGCAGTAATGGAACCATCTGTGGATACTTCCAAAATTAATCTATCATAATTAGTAATAGACCCAACACGTGTCCCTTCAACATTAAAATTCACCTTGGTCACAGGTGAAAATTTTGTGTCTATCGGAATAATGCCCTCAGTCAATTCTTCTTCTATCACTTCGCCGGCCAAGGCATACCCTCTTCCTACACATACCCGCATCTCTATGTTTAATCCATCGCACCGATCAAGTACAGCGATATGTTGATCCGGATTAATAATTTCAACTTGGCCGTTTGGTTGAATATCAGCAGCAGTTAACTCTGTGGAACCTTCTGCGCTGAGATACAACGTAGCCGATTCTTCCGAAAGAAGACGAAAACGGATCGCCTTAAGATTTAATATAATTTGGAGGAGATCTTCTCGAACACCTTCAACCGTTGAATATTCATGACTCGCGCCTTCAACAGCAATCGCATAAATCGCCGCGCCACTAATACTGGAAATCAAGACACGCCGAAGCGCGTTACCAAGCGTAGTACCAAACCCACGAGCAAGAGGCTCTGCAATGAACCGCCCATAGTCAGGCCTTAAAGTCTCCTGATCCGCGAGCAGTCGTTTAGGCTTATTAATTTCTAACCTTGTCATCGATTTTCCTTCATACAAATTTATCAACTAATACATAGTTCTAGGCATAAATCAGACACCTAAACAGATTCATACACGTCGACGTTTTGGGGGGCGACAACCATTATGTGGAATGGGTGTAACATCTTTCATGGAAGTAATTTCCAAACCGGCAGAGACAAGGGCGAGAATGGCAGATTCTCTTCCAGACCCAGGCCCTTTTACCCGCACCTCGACACGCTTAAGGCCATGTTCCATAGCTTTCCTAGCACAATCATTCGCAGTTTGTGATGAGGCAAAAGGAGTTGACTTCCTAGCACCACGAAAATGCTGCCCAGAAGTTGCCCAGGCCAGAACGTTACCATTAGGATCAGTGATCGTAACAATTGTATTGTTGAATGTTGCCTGAATATGAGCAATCCCTTCAGGAACATTCTTCTTCTCTTTCCTTCTATTTGATCTCAAATCAATCTCCTACCTAAAAAAAGCCAAAAAACCATTAAACTGCCTGAATTTAACCTAAGATTAAGCCTTGCGACCAGCTTCCTTAGCCTTACGACCGACAGAGATAGTTCTAGCCTTACCTTTGCGAGTTCGAGCATTCGTACTTGTACGCTGACCTCGAACGGGCAAATTGCGGCGATGGCGCAACCCACGGTAACTATTAATGTCATTTAACCGTTTAATGTCTAAATCAATTTCGCGCCTGAGGTCACCCTCAAGCCTGTAATCGCTACTGATTTTAGTCCGTATCTGGCTAAGATCATCTTCTGTAAGATCCTGAATCCTAGTGGATGGATCAATTGCAACATCCTCAACGATGCTAGAAGCCATGGTCCGGCCAATACCGTAAATATATGTTAGTGCAATATCAACTCTCTTATTTCTGGGTAAATCAACACCTGCTATTCTCGCCATATCCCTATATTACCCCTGCCTTTGTTTGAGTCTCGGATTTTTTTTGTTGATGATATATATTCTTCCTTTACGCTTGACAACCTGACAATCGTTACTTCTTTTTTTTACTGACGCTCTAACCTTCATTCCACCCCCTTTATCTTCTTCTACGTCCTTTACGTTGACCTGTTAAAAAACCGTCATAACGGTGTGTGGTAAGATATGATTCGATTTGAGAAACTGTGTCTAAGACAACACCAACGACAATTAGAAGCGACGCCCCCGAAACCATGGTACCAATCTTTAGCTGGGATTCAAAGATCATCGGTATCACAGCAATACCTGCCAGAAAGAGCCCTCCCGGCAACGTAATACGTGACAAGACCCCGTTTATATGATCAGCAGTCTGCTTGCCTGGACGATAACCAGGAACAATTCCATGCTGCTTATTAAGGTTTTCTGCCATTTCCACAGGATTTACTTGTACCGCGGTATAAAAATAAGTAAACCCAACAATAAGAGCACCATAAATGAGAACATAAAACGGATTTGAAGAACTAAAAATACTCTGAACGCTTAGAACCCATTTCCAGGAACTCGGCAAAAAACCAAGAATTGTAGGAGGAAACTGCATGATAGTCACGGCAAAGATAATTGGAATCATTCCTGCAGTATTAACTTTCAAAGGGATGTGGTTTGTTTGGCCACCATACACTTTCCGTCCGACAACTCTTCTGGAGTACTGCACTGGAATTTTCCGAACCGAGAAGTGAATAAACACAGTTACCATAATCGCTACAACAACAAGCACTAAGAACAATGCAATCCTAGTAATCTTTAGTGCGCTAAAATTGCTAAGCAAAGTTAGCGCTCCAGGTACAACCCCAGATACAATCCCAACGGTAATAATCAAAGAAATCCCTTGACCAATTCCGTGTTCAGTAATTTGTTCACCCAACCACATAACAAACGCGGTACCCGCCATTAAGGTAATCATAATAAGGAGTTGCCATTTAAATGTCGGGTTTAATACTACTGCTTGACTTGACCCAATAGATGCAGGGTTTTTTAGCAAAGTGCTGATACCAAACCCTTGAATTATACTTAAAATAACTGTAGCATATCGGGTGTATTGGGTAATCTTTTTCCGACCGTCAGGCTGCTTCGATATTGCTTCTAAGGACGGACTCACTACGGTAAGGAGCTGCATTGCGATCGATGCGCTAATATACGGTTGAATTCCAAGCGCAAAGATGGTCATTTGCCTGAAAGCGCCACCGGAAAACATGTTAACAAAACCTATTACATTACTACCAGCCTTACCGAATTTACCAGCGAGGCTATCAAAGAAACTGTCTAGCCCTGCATCATCAACACCCGGCAGCGTAACATGCGCTCCAACCCGATAAACAACTATCAATAAGGCAGTAATAATAATGCGCTTTTTTAATTCTGGAATCTTAAAAGCATTCCGAATTGTTTTAATCAACTAAATTACCTCTACCGTTCCACCCACTGCTTCTATTTTCTCAACAGCTGTTTTCGAGAATTTATGAGCTTGAACCGTTAGTTTTTTTTCAATCTCACCGTTACCTAAAACCTTCACCTTTGAGTTTTTACCTTTAACAATCCCTGATTCAAACATGTTTTCAAGCGAAACGGTCGCACCATCCTCAAAAATGCTCAGTGTCTGAATATTAACGACACTATACTCAATCCGTACATGGCCAATTCTCCGGGGACCACTCTTCGGAATACGACGGACCAACGGCATTTGCCCCCCTTCAAACCAAGCCGGGATTGACACTCCAGACCTCGATTTCTGTCCCTTATGACCTCGCCCGCATGTTTTTCCCCAACCAGACCCATGACCACGACCAACCCGCTTTTTTGGGCGCCTCGACCCTTTCGGAGGCTTAAGTTCATTTAATTTCATTTCTATTTCCGTCTTTCCCTATTAAATTAACCCTGTATTTCCTCAATAGTTTTTCCCCGCAGACGCGCAACGTCCTCAATCTTTTTCAGGCTCTTCAAGCCTTGCATCGTTGCCTCCGCCGTATTCTTCATATTACGGCTGCCAATTCGTTTCGTCAAAATGTTACGCACACCAGCAAATTCCAAGATCACACGCGTAGCCAGCCCTGCAACAATTCCCGTACCTGGCCCTGCAGGTCTTAACACCACTCTTGAGGCTTTAAAACGACCGATAATCTGATGTGGAATAGTGCCATCTATAACCGGAATACGAACTAAATTCTTTTTCGCATCAACAATACTTTTTCTAATCGCTGACGGCACATCTTTGGCACTGGAGAAACCGATACCGACTAAACCTTGTCGGTTCCCAACTGCCGTTAGCGCATTGAAACTTGGCGTCCTTCCACCTTTACGAACACGCATAACACGGTTAATCCCAATTAACTGTTCTTCGAGTTCTAATGACTCTAGATCGTTTCCTTTATTCAACGAAATCTCCTCAAGTTTAGATGATGTTTCTGATCATAAAAATGGGTTAGAACTTCAAACCGCCTTTCCTAGCTGCTTCGGCAAGAGCTGCTATTCGTCCATGATAGAGATTACCTCCACGATCGAAAACCACCGATTCTATGTTGCACTCTTTTGCTTTCGAAGCAATTAACCCTCCCACTTGCTCCGCTGCTGAGATTTTTTCACCTTCAGGAGATAAAGCCTCCCGCAATTCGGGAGAAAGAGTGGATGCTGATGTTAGCGTAGTGCCCTTCGTATCGTCAATAACCTGCGCATAAATGTGTTTCAAACTTCGAAAAACAACCAAACGGGGTACTTGTTCAGTACCATAAACCTTACCGCGTATGCGTGTCTTTCGCTTTTTTAAATTAAGCTGTTTCTTCTTTATCCGATTCAACAAATTCACTCCGAATTGTCTAAATATCTGTTTATTGAAATGGCGGCGATGCCAAACTAACTATACAGCAGTCTTACCTTCTTTATTCCTCACCTGTTCGCCTTGATAGCGAATACCTTTTGAAGGTTTATAAACTTCAGGTTTCTTAATTTTTCGGATTGAAGCTGCGACTTGACCTACCATTTGCTTATCAATCCCTGTAATGCTAACAGGTATATGAGGCAGGCCATTAATACTTTCAGGGGGATCGACGGTCACCGTTACTCCTTCGGGAGGAGTAAAAGTGACAGGGTGAGAATAACCGACACTTAAAACTAGACAGCTTTGACGGTCGATTTCTGCACGATAACCAACGCCAACAACATAAAGTTTTTTTTCAAACCCTTCACTGACACCAGTTACCATATTAGCAACCAAACTCCTAGATAACCCATGTAAGGCTTTATCTTCCTTCTGATCTGTTTCCCTTTCAAAATGGATGACCCCGTCAGTAACATGCGCTTTAATACTTGAAGGGACAGTCCAATCTAACTTACCTTTAGGCCCCTCAACTGCAACTCCTCCGTTGTCTTTTAATTCGACTTTAACCTTGTCCGGGATTTGGATTGGTAAATTTCCGATTCGAGACATAGAGCTTTCCCCTTTTACCTAATTGTAGCCCCTTACCAAACATAGCAGAGGACTTCGCCACCGATTCCTTCTCGCCGACACTGTTTTCCAGTTTTAACACCATGCGAAGTTGATAACACGGAGACACCTAAATCTCCGTATACCCGTGGGATTTTTGAAGCACTCGCGTAGACACGCCTACCCGGCTTACTAATCCGACGAATCCCAGAGATAACCTGTTCTTGATTATCATCATACTTCAAATATATTCTTAAAATACCTTGTTTTCGATCTTCAATTAATCTGTAACTTTGAATATAACCTTCCTCATGTAATATCCGTGCAACCTCGGCTTTTAACTTGGATGCAGGAATCTCGACCCGGTCATGTCTAACCATGTTAGCATTACGGATCCGAGTCAACATATCTGCGACAGTATCTGTCATTGACATTGGTTCACACCTCTACCAGCTGGCTTTTCTAACACCAGGAATTTTTGCTTCTCTTGCAAGAGAGCGGAAACAAATCCGACACAACTCAAATTTTTTAAGATAACCACGTGGCCGTCCACACTGACGACAACGATTATACTTTCGAGTTTGAAACTTAGGTGTTCTCTTTTGCTTTGCAACCTGGGCCTTAGTTGCCAATTAGTTTCTCCTTCAATAATAGTTTTGCATGTCTAATCTTCTAGGTACGTTCTTGCAACGGCATTCCCAGTAGATTCAGTAATTCGTAAGCTTCTTCATCCGTCTGTGCGGTTGTTACGATCGTTATGTTTAAACCTCTCACGTCACTGACTTTATCATACTCAATTTCTGGGAATATAATCTGTTCCCGAAGTCCCAGAGAATAATTACCTCGACCATCAAAAGAGTACGGAGATATCCCACGGAAATCACGGATCTGCGGTATAACAACGTTGGCAAGCTTATAGAAAAAACCATACATCCTATCCCCGCGCAACGTAACGCGGCATCCAATCGACATACCTTGTCTAAGCTTGAAATTAGACACTGACCTTTTAGCCTGGGTGATGACTGCACGCTGACCAGCGATTAAACTCAGTTCCTCAACTGCATCTTCCAGCAATTTCGGCGTTTGAATAGCCTCACCAACTCCAATGTTTAGACTTATTTTTTCAAGCCGAGGGACTTGCATCGCATTCTTATACTCAAAACGATTGATTAACGCAGGCGTAACTTCCTGCTGATACAGTAACCTTGCGGGATCCATTTAATATACCTTAATTATGTGCGTTCAATACTTTCATTATCTACAACTGATATCCTTTCTCGGAAAAGCCTCGTCCTGCCATCAATTTCTTTTTCCACAACACGTCGTTTAGTCCGAATAGGCTTATCAGTCCTGGGACACACCAACTTCAAATTAGACAGGTGCACTGTACCTTCTATCTGAACAGCACCACCTTGTTGCGTTTGTGGGTCCGGTCGCATGTGCTTTGTTATAAAATTAACACCTTCCACGATAGCGCGCTCTTTTTCAAGAAAAATCTGAAGGACTTCACCTTTCTTCCCTTTGTCTTTCCCACTTAAGACTAAAACCTGATCACCTACCTTAACGTGCGATTTTCTTTGAGCCATCAGCTCCTCCTAACTCGATCCCAATAGGGAATACCGTAAAATTTTCAAATAGCTTCCGGTGCTAAAGACACAATTCGAGTAAAATCCTTATCGCGCAATTCGCGAGCAACAGGACCAAAAACCCGTGTCCCCTGAGGTTGGTTTTGCGGATCGAGTACGACCGCCGCATTTTCGTCAAACTTAATGTAAGACCCATCTGGTCTGCGGTATTCTTTTGCCGTTCGTACAACCACAGCACGAACAACACTCCCTTTCGGCACTTGACTGTTCGGGACAGCTTCTTTCACACTGGCTACTATAATATCCCCAATTCCCGCGTAACGCTTGCGACTACCACCAAGAACTTTTATGCACATAATCCGCTTAGCTCCGGAATTATCTGCAGAATTCAACATCGTATAAGTCTGAATCATCTCACAAACTCTATGTCAATCTCAATATTGTATCTCATTCGACTTTTGAAACAATACGCTGTAAGCGCCATCTTTTCCGACGACTTAAAGGCTTGCTTTCAATAATTCGCACGACATCACCAACCTGGCATTGATTACCTTCATCATGAGCCAAAACTCTTTTGGTACGCCTTACGACCTTTTTATACACAGGGTGTCGGTAGGTACGTTCTACAGCCACCGTAATACTTTTGTCCATTTTGTCGCTTGTCACCGTACCTGTGCGGACTTTCCTATTCCCTCTAAAAGCGTTGCTTTCTGACAATTTAATTTCCCTTATCTCTCAATTCCAAGGCTACGTTCACGCAGAATTGTCTTGGTACGAGCAACATCTCTACGCACTTTCTTTAACTGGGATGTATCATCAAGCTGACTGAGAACATTCCGGAATTTTAAACTGAATAGACTCTCCTGTAAATCCTGCAAATCATTTTCCAATTCTTCTGTTGGTTTAGCACGCAATTCTGCTGTGTTCATTGATTAACTTGTTCCCTCTAAGGATCTAGTGATAAACTTGGTTTTGAAAGGCAACTTATGAGCAGCTAGACGCATCGCCTCCTTAGCCTCATCAAATGGAATCCCACTTAACTCATATAAAACTCGCCCTGGCTTAATAACAGCAACCCAGTACTCAGGTGTTCCCTTTCCACTACCCATACGCGTTTCTGCAGCTTTTTGTGTTATAGGCTTATGTGGGAAAATCTTAATCCAGACCTTTCCACCACGACGGACATAACGCGTCATCGCCACACGTGCCGATTCGATTTGTCGACTCGTCATCCAACCAGATTCAACGGCCTGCAAAGCATGCTCACCAAAATCAATCTTTGACCCTTTGATAGGCTTACCACGCCGTTTGCCTTTTTGAATTTTACGATACTTCGTGCGTTTTGGCATCAGCATAAGATTTTATCCTTTCTAAAACAAACACTAGGCACCATATAAATCGAGCCTAACATTAATTCCCATCCTCCGGATTCGACGCCCTTGTCCTACGTGATCTACGCCTTCGACTTTCACCAGTTGAAGGAAGTTGTGAGATGCGACTTGCTGAAGCATCTTCACCAAATGGATCTCCAATTATTTCTCCTTTAAAAATCCATGTTTTAATCCCAATCTTCCCGTAGGTTGTGGCAGCTTCAGCAAACCCATAATCAACGTTTGCACGCAAAGTATGTAGCGGCACACGTCCTTGAATCGCAGACTCACTTCGAGCCATCTCGGCTCCACCAAGACGACCACTCACCGCAATCTTACAGCCTTGGGCACCAGATTTCATTGAAGATTCAATAGTTTTCTTCATTGCTTGCCTAAAATTAGCACGGCGCAGAATCTGCATTGACACTGCCTCGGCAACAAGCTGCGCATCAAGCTCAGGCCTTTTAATCTCCTCAACCTCAATCCGAACAGGTCTTCCGATTAGCTCTTCTAAATCAGATTGCAACTGTTCGGTCTCACTTCCACGACGTCCAATTACAATCCCAGGACGAGCAGTATGAATTCTCACAGTGCATGTGCCTGACCCCGATTCTTTCCTTTTGATCTCAGTTCGAGAAATCCCCGCACGGTAAAGTCTTTCTTTAATAAATTTTTGCAATGTTAAATCCTCATGAAGCCACTTTGCGTAATCCTTCTTTTCATACCAAGTCGAATTCCAAGCTTCAATAATACCTAGACGTAAACCGCGAGGATGGGTCTTTTGGCCCACAAAAACCTCCTAAAACTCAAGTACATTCCTACTAACTAGCATTAAAAAACAATTCCATATCAAACCACATATGAAACAACGGACATTCATAAAAACTGCTATTCCTCCTCTGACCATACATCCACGATAACCTTAATATGACATTTCCTCCGCAAGTGTCTGTTGGCAATTCCCCTCGATCTAGGACGAATCCACTTGCGTGTTATCCCATCATCCACAAAGATCATTTTAACGTACAACATTGTTTCATCAACGTCTGAGTTACTATCCAATATGTTTGCCACCGCGGAATTAATCAATTTCATGATGACCGGAGACGCTGCTTTGTGCGTAAGTGACAATTGATCTAAGGCATCATCGACATACTCCCCACGAATCAAATCAGCAAGCAATCTAGCTTTACGAGGAGCAATCGTCACATTTTTCTGGGAGGCAACTGCTTCCATAACACAAACCCCTTAATTTATAAAAACCTATGATACTACAATGAGGAACTGGAATGAGACCTAAAAGTTCGAGTTGGTGAAAACTCACCCAGCTTATGCCCCACCATATTTTCCGTAATATAAACAGGGAAAAACTGCTTTCCATTATGGATTGCAAACGTATGACCAACAAAATCCGGGGTAATCATTGACCGACGAGACCAAGTGCGAATCGCACGTTTGCTTCCAGATTGATCCATCCGCTCTATCTTCTTTAATAGCTTAGGATCAACATAAGGCCCTTTCTTGAGCGAACGAGACATAGCTTCCTTTCAATTTCAACAATCTTCTCCAACAAATTAATAAAGTGATCAGCCTGCAATTAACCGACTTGATTTCTTTTTGGGGTTTCGAGTCTTATATCCTTTAGTCGGCACTCCCCAAGGAGTACAGGGATGCCTGCCACCAGAACTTTTTCCTTCCCCACCACCATGCGGGTGATCTACCGGGTTCATCGCAACCCCCCGAACTTTTGGACGACGACCAAGCCAACGAGATCTACCAGCCTTACCAATTGTTACATTCCCGTGATCAGCATTTCCAACTTGGCCTATAGTACCGCAGCAATCGCCTAATATCAACCGCACCTCACCAGAAGGTAATTTAACCCTTACATATTTTCCTTCACGATCGAGAAGTTGAGCGGATTCCCCAGCACTTCGAACAAGCTGACCACCTTTACCAAGAGTCATTTCAATATTGTGAATGAAAGTTCCAGGTGGAATACGTGAAAGTGGTAAGGCATTTCCAGCCCTAATCTCAGCTTCAGAACCGGAACACAATGTTTCCCCTACCTGAATCCCTAATGGAGCAATGATGTAACGCTTTTCACCATCAGTATAATGTAGAAGCGCAATGTGAGCAGATCGGTTAGGATCATATTCAATCGACGCAACCTTAGCCAATATACCGTGTTTATCTCGCTTAAAATCAATAATACGGTACCTTCGCTTATGTCCTCCACCACGCCTACGAACGGTAATTCTCCCCAAAGAATTACGGCCGGCTCTCTTCTTACTTCCTTTAGTCAGAGATTTTTCTGGGTGCCAGCGTGTCAATTCGGCAAAGTCATTGCCTGTCATTGCACGCCGACTTGGAGTTGTAGGTTTATATGTTTTAGTTGCCACGTAATTATCTCTACCTTATATCATATCTATATGGATTTACTCCAAGTTAAATATTTTCAAAGAGTCGAATGTCCGTTCCTGC
This sequence comes from Candidatus Poribacteria bacterium, assembly GCA_002729415.1. GTDB lineage: Bacteria > Poribacteria > WGA-4E > WGA-4E > UBA9662 > UBA9662. The sequence goes on from PBXZ01000141.1 coordinate 19,872, forward strand.
CTCAACAGTAAGAATAGCTTTCTTAATATCCGGTCGCCTGCCACGATTAGCACGCATTAATTGACCTTTTGTCTTACCATGAACAAGGATGGTATTCACCTTCAAAATCTTCCCTTTAATATCAAAAATATCCTCGGCTGCCTGACGAATGTCAGCCTTAGTAGCATTCCGGTCAACGACTAAAGTGAACTTGTTACCCTCACGCAAGATTGTCGTTTTTTCAGTTATTAAAGGTTTTTTAATCACCTGGTACGGTGCTTTCATAAAAATCCTTAGATGCCCTCTTTTTTTTACAAACTGCTAATTAGTGTATTTCTTCTCCAGTTTATCCGCAGCGCTTTCCATCACAACTATATTATCGTGCCAAAGTATTTCGTAGGTATTCAGCAAGTCCCAAGTACAGCTGTTCACTCCGCGAATATTTCGGGCAGAAAGATAAATATTCGGATTGTAATCACCCAAAACAATAAGCGTCTTCCCTTCTAAGTTAAGTGAATCTAAAAACTGAACTAATTCCTGTGTCTTAGGAACCTCCATACTAAAATCTTGAACTAATCGATAATACCCAGTCTGAAAGACATCAGCCAACATAGACTTCATACCTAAACGTCGAACTTTTTTGGGTAAATTCATCCGAAAACTTCGGGGTCTAGGCCCAAATGCCACACCACCACCAACACGAATAGGTGACTTAGCATCTCCAACTCGCGCTCTACCAGTTCCTTTTTGGCGATACAACTTTCTACCACTCCCTTTGACATCACTACGTATTTTGGTCGACGCAGTACCCCGGCGCTGATTTGCTAAATAAGCAACCACGCACTTATGAACGACTGACTCATTGACTGGTGCGCTGACAAAGTCCTCGCTCAATTCCTTTTGATAAACAACCTTGCCTAATCTGTCATACACATCTAACTTTGGCATAAACCCATTAACCCTTAGCCTTAACAGCTCTTCTAATAACCAGTAAGCCATTTTTGCTTCCAGGTACAGCTCCTTTTACAAGCAAAAGGTTGCGTTCCGGATCGGTTTTAATGACCTGCAGATTTTGGACTGTCGCTTTCTTATTCCCCATACGGCCAGGCATTTTCTGACCTTTGAAGACGCGAGACGGTTGAGCACTCTGACCTATGGACCCCGGCCGACGGTGATCTTGTTCACCACCGTGGCTCTTCCGACCACCAGCAAATCCCCAACGTTTTACAACTCCAGCGAACCCTTTTCCTTTTGACACACCTGTAACATCGACCAAATCTCCCACCGAAAAAGTGCTTGAGTCAATAACGAAACCAACAGAAACATCATCAAGCTCATCCACACACAATTCTTTTAAATAATGCTTGGGTTCAACACTAGCTTTCTTGAAATGACCTAGTTCCGGCTTATTAAATTTACTTTCTTTCCGATCAAAGAAACCGACCTGAACAGCATCATAACCGTCTTGCTCAACTGTTTTAATCTGCACAACCGGACAAGGTCCCGCTTCAATCACTGTGACTGGTACCGCTTCACCTGACTCGTCGAAGACTTGAGTCATCCCAACTTTTTTGCCGAGTATTCCGTTAATCATAATTTTACGTATCCATCAAATGCAAAGATTAAAAAGTTGTGATTTGCACATCAACACCTGAGGGCAGATCAAGCCGCATTAAAGCATCAACTGTCTTAGGAGTAATCTCCACAATATCAATTAAACGAACATGAGTTCGCATTTCAAACTGCTCGCGTGCTTTCTTATTGACGAACGTAGCTTTCTGAACAGTCCACACATTTCTTTTCGTTGGAATTGGAATCGGACCAGCAACAATTGCACCAGTTTGCTTAGCCGTCTCTGAAATAACTGAAGCCGACTTGTCCAGCAAACGATGATCAAACGCCTTTAAACGGATTCGAATTTTCTGACTATCCACTATTCCCCTCAAACTGGTACATAACTAGAACCTAAGCTCCTTACCTGTGCAAGTGTTAAGACAGGCGAACTATTCTGTAATTTTAGATACTACTCCAGCACCTACAGTATGACCACCTTCACGTATGGCAAAACGGAGTCCCTCTTCCATCGCGATCGGCTTTGTAAGTTCGACTGTAATCTGGATATTATCGCCTGGCATCACCATTTCAACGCCTTCTGGTAGATGCATCTGCCCTGTCACATCTGTTGTCCGAAAATAAAATTGCGGTCGGTATCCAGTAAAGAAAGGCGTCCAGCGCCCACCTTCTTCTTTGCTTAGAATATAGGCTTCAGCTTCAAATTTGGTATGGGGGCTAACTGATCCTGGTGCTGCCAGAACCTGTCCTCGCTCAACCGACTCTCGGTCAATTCCACGCAACAATGCGCCAATATTATCACCCGCCTCACCACTGTCAAGCAGTTTACGGAACATTTCCACTCCGGTACAGACAGTTTCTTCTGTTTCTCGTAGACCGATAACGTGTATCGGATCACCAATATTAACCCGACCTCTTTCAATCCGTCCCGTAACCACAGTACCACGACCGGAAATAGTAAATATATCCTCAATTGGCATCAAGAAAGGTAAATCGACATCTCTTTCAGGTTGCGGTATGAAATCATCAACCGCCTGCATCAATTCGATAATTGGCTGACAAGCCTCGCTAGCTGGATCTCCACTGGATTCCAAGGCCTTTAAGGCAGAGCCAGCGACAACAGGGATATCATCCCCAGGAAAGTCATATTCATCAAGCAATTCACGGACTTCCATCTCAACAAGTTCAAGCAACTCTTCATCATCGACCATATCCGCTTTATTGAGGAAAACAACGATGTGTGGTACATTTACTTGTCTCGCTAACAAAACATGTTCTCGCGTTTGTGGCATTGGACCATCAGCGGCGGAAACAACAAGAATCGCACCATCCATCTGAGCTGCGCCCGTAATCATGTTTTTGATATAATCTGCATGTCCCGGACAGTCGACGTGGGCATAATGACGATTCTCAGTTTCATATTCAACATGAGCTGTATTGATAGTGATTCCACGTTCCTTTTCTTCCGGTGCGGCATCAATTTCTTCATAAGTTTTTACATAATCTGATTCGCTTAGGCTCGACATCACCATCGTAATAGCTGCCGTCAGCGTAGTCTTCCCATGATCTACATGGCCAATAGTACCCACGTTCGCGTGAGGTTTTGTCCTTTCAAACTTCTCTCTTGCCATTTTACAAAAACTCCTTAAAAATCCAAATTAGTCTAGATTACCGATTTGTTATCTTCTGCACTAGTTTTCGCAGAAACGACCTCTTCAAAAATGCCCTGAGGAACCAAACTATAGTGTGAGAACTCCATTGAATGTGTCGACCTCCCCTGCGTCAGTGACCGAAGAGTTTTTACATAACCAAATGTCCCAGACAATGGAACATAAGCCTTGATCACCTGAACATGAGATTTGCTTCTCACTTCGGTATCAAGAATTTGTGAACGACGAGAATTCAAGTCACCCATCACTTTACCTAAGTAGTCATCTGGAACAATTACTTCCACCTTCATTATAGGTTCAAGTAATATCGGACTGGCTTTCCTAACTGCTTCTTTGAAAGCCATAGAACCAGCGACTGAAAACGCCATTTCCGATGAATCCACTGGATGATACGANCCATCAAATAATCGCACCCCAACATCAACAATAGGATACCCTGCAAGNACCCCCGCCCCCATCGCACTTTCAACNCCCTTNCTAATAGCGGGTATATACTCNGAGGGAATNNCNCCTCCCTTAATTTCNTTGACAAATTCAAATCCANCACCTTTATCAATCGGATAAACTTCNATNCANACATGACCATACTGNCCACGTCCACCTGTTTGACGAACATNCNTCTTATCAACTATNGAATGGCGACTTANCGTNTCNCGATAAGCGACCTGTGGTTGTCCAATATTTGCAGACACTTTAAATTCGCGGGAAAGCCGATCCATGATAATCTCTAAATGAAGTTCCCCCATACCTGAAAGCAACATCTGATTTGTTTCAGNNTCCTGATGGACNTTGAATGTGGGATCTTCTTCCGATAATCTNGCCAAAGCNATATTCATCTTATCAACATCAGATTTTGTTTCTGGCTCAACNGCAATAGAGATCACAGGTANAGGGAAGTCCATGGACTCCAGAATAATCGGCGCATCCATCTGGCAGATCGTATCGCCTGTNGTGATNTCCTGCATACCAATTGCNGCAACGATGTCTCCGGCATAAACTACCTCTCGGTCTTCTCGCCTGTTGGCATGCATCTGCAACAGACGGTTGACCCTTTCAACCTTACGAGTAGAACTATTGTAGACTTTTGNTCCNTTAGCCAACACNCCAGAGTAAACNCGGAAAAAGGTAAGTTTGCCAACATGTTGATCTGTCATAATCTTAAAAGCCAAGGCAGAAAACGGTTGGTTTTCATNCGGCAGACGTTCTTCCATNACNTCTGTTTGAGGATTCNTTCCCGTGATAGCCGAAACTTCGCGAGGGTTCGGCAAATAAGAAACGANTGAATCCAAGATTGGTTGGATACCCTTATTTTTTAAGGCTGCTCCGCACAAAACNGGGACGATANCACCAGNAATCGTCGCATTCCTGAGACCATCATTCACGTTTTGCTCGCTAATTTCNTCACCTTCCAAATATTTCACCAGAAGATCNTCATCCCAGTCNGCTATTAACTCCAACATTCGGCTNCGATAATCATCAACCACNTCTTTCATATCATCTGGAATNGGCACTTCATGCACTTCCATTCCAAAATCANNATCTTCCCATGTCAGAGCCTTCATCTTAACAAGGTCCACNATACCATTAAAGGTNTCAGCAGAACCAATTGGAATTTGAATTGGTATTGGTTGNGNNCCAAGCCGTTCAATCATCATTTCAACAGTTCGAAAGAAATCAGCTCCNGTACGGTCCATTTTATTTATAAAGGCAATCCGAGGAACNTTATACTTGTCGGCCTGACGCCAGACAGTTTCAGACTGAGGTTCAACACCACCCACAGCGCAAAAGACAGCCACAGCACCATCTAGTACNCGAAGAGATCTTTCAACCTCGGCAGTAAAATCAATATGGCCTGGAGTATCGATAACATTAATGCGGTGGTCCATCCATTGACAAGTGGTGGTTGCCGAAGTAATCGTAATACCGCGTTCTTGCTCCTGCTCCATCCAGTCCATAGCTGCCGTACCATCATGGACTTCACCAACTCTATGCACACGACCNGTGTAATACAAAACTCTTTCCGTCACAGTCGTCTTACCAGCATCAATATGCGCCATNATGCCAATATTNCTNGTTGCTTCCGGTGAAAAACGGNACNCGCTTGCAACATTNCCTCTTNNAGATTTNGCGAGATTAGATTGCATCCTTAACCCTAAAATTCAATTCGNCTCTCATTTCATATTTCATATAGATATTATTCAGTATTTTTACCAAATTCTTACCAACGGAAATGCGCAAAGGCTCTATTGGCTTCGGCCATACGGGCNTGCTCATCCTTCCTCCGCATAGCTCCCCCCTGGTTATTNAACGCATCAATGATTTCCCCNGCCACACGTTCAGCCATAGTTTTATCGTTACGACNNCGTGCTGCTTGAATAAGCCATCGAATAGNCAACGTAGTGCGGCGCTCAGGCCTNACATCAACNGGAACCTGATAGGTTGCCCCTCCAACTCGTCTTGACCTAATCTCGAGAAGTGGTTTGGCATTATTTATAGCTTGTCGNAAAACAACAAGNCCATCCTCACTAGATTTCTGCTCAATGATATCAAAGCTATCATACAAAATTCGTTGGGATANGCTTTTCTTGCCACNACGCATCATAACATTTACAAATTGTGCNACCAATTTACTATTATATNNTGGATCGGGTAATATCTCTCGCTTGANGGNGTCTCTACGTCGTGCCATTAATTAACTCCCAGTTAATCCGTTTTTCTCGCACCATACTTCGATCGCCCCTGCTTGCGGTTCTCAACTCCAGCTGTATCCAAAGTNCCTCTAACAATGTGATATCTNACGTTCGGCAAATCTTTGACACGGCCACCACGTACTANCACNACAGAGTGCTCTTGTAGGTTATGATCAATTCCNCCAATATAGCAAGTTGCCTCAAAACCATTACTAAATCGAACACGAGCCACTTTTCGAAGNGCAGAATTCGGTTTCTTTGGAGTGATGGTTTTAACCTGAAGNCAAATNCCTCTCCTTTGAGGACANCCNTGCAGAATTGGAGCTTTGCTCTTTTTCTTAGCTGATTTTCTCTTTTTTCTTACCAATTGATTGATTGTCGGCATTAAAAAACCATCCCACCCTTAATTTAATTTGGATATAAACTAAAATAAAGCCCCGAAAACACGCAAAACNGGGGCTTTTGAACTCACCTAATCCGAAGTAAAACGTAAACATTAGTTCTAGCTCTCGGGTATCACCCCCTTGCCATAATCACCTAATTCGGTAAATCAGTCGGGCAAATTTTTTATTTTACTAAATTAAGTACCAATTTGTCAAGTCTTTTTTTTATGGTCTAATGCGGAGAAGGGCAAATTAATGATTTTGTTAGATAAAACAAATCTAACAAAATCATTAAGAGAATAACATCACCCGAATGGCATATCCCATATACTAATCTTTGATTTCTATATCCGAAAAATCTCGTTCCGGATCAGGATACTTCATGTTTAGACCTTCAAGAGCCTTCACAACCGTCTGACCAATTACCAAATCCCGGTACCACTTGTTATTTGCCGGCACGATGTGCCATGGAGCAATTTTGGTGTTGCACTTGTTAAGAACCATTTCAAACGCTTTCATGTACTCGTCCCAATACTCACGTTCACGCAAATCCGCATCCGAAAACTTCCAGTGCTTATCGGAGCGGTTCAACCTGTCCTCAAAGCGTTTTTTTTGCTCATCTTTCGAAATGTGCAAGTAAAACTTCAAAATGGTTGTTCCATTTTCTACCAGCATTTGCTCAAAATTATTGATNTGATCATACCTTTTGCTCCACACAGATTTTGGGACTAGATCGTGTACTCGTACCACTAAAACATCCTCATAGTAAGACCGATTAAATATAATTATCTTCCCTTTTCTCGGCGTAGCGGTATGATAACGCCAAAGAAAATCGTGTGCAGATTCTTCAGCAGAAGGAACCTTAAAATTCTTCACATCACACCCCTGTGGATTGACTGCTCCCATTACATGCTTAATTGTTCCATCCTTACCACCTGCATCCATAGCCTGTAGAACAATTAACAATGCATTATTACTTTCGCTGTACAATAATTCCTGTAACTCGATAATTTTGTTGATGGTTTTTCGCAATTTAGCTTGTACATCACGCTTGCGCTTATACTCTCCCTTGTAATTAGGATCGAAATCCGAAAGTTTTACCTTTTCACCAATTGGTGCAACGAGCGATTGAGACATGATACTCCTAAATTCTTTATAATTTTAGCATTTATATTCTACCATAAAAACAGACATCCTCCCAAGCACAAGCCGCATTTTAATTGAAAAAACAGCAAAAAGTGTGCTAGACTCTGGAGCGTACAATCTTAATTATAAAGATTCTGAACCTACCAGCACATTCAGCAACCGAGATGGCTAAACTGGGAAGTTGGAACTAGCTAGACAGGCAAAAAACGGGGTTGATGGAACCCTGTTTTTTTTATGTTCATGGCGGTCATTTTTCCAAACAGAAGCAATCATAATGATAGAAAAATTCCAGCAGATAAAAAATATTACAATTCTTGGTGTTGGATTNATTGGNGGTTCCCTTGGTTTAGCTCTTAAGGNAAANGGTTTCAAAGGTCAAATCACGGGACTAGGCAGGAGGATAGAAACTCTTAATATTGCACTAGAGCGTAATGTTGTCGACTTTGCCACAACCGACTTTAAGTTGGGTGTAGAAACAGCGGATCTTCTCATCATAGGAACACCAGTTTCACTTATTCCTCAAATGGTTAAGCGAATTTCGGAGCAAATACCAAACAAAAAGTCTTTATTCGTTACTGATGCCGGAAGCGTCAAAACTCAAGTTGTCAGAGAAATTGATAATTTTCTAAATATTCAANATTACACACACATCCACTTTGTCGGTTCACATCCGATGGCAGGCTCAGAAAGAACCAGCGTTGCCGCAGCAAGAGCTAACCTTTTTAACAGTGCAAAGTGTATCGTCACACCTTCAATGCACACATCATCAATCGCAATCCAAGTAGTCAGAGATCTATGGGAATTTGTAGGTGGAGATACAATTGTTCTCTCACCAACTGATCACGATTATCTCGTGGCTGGGGCGAGCCATTTACCGCACTTAATTGCGTCGGTTTTAACCCAAACAACTCAGTCGGTTCAAACTGAGTCCCTTAGAGCCATTGAGCTTGCAGCCACAGGTTTTCGAGACACCACACGAATCGCAGCCGGCTCCCCAGAAATATGGAGGGACATTTTTCTGCAAAATGCTGAGTTTCTCATCCCCATGGTTAAATCAACCATCCAGACNTTAGAACANCTAAAAATTCTAATAAAAAACAAAGACTCTGCTAAAATTGAGGAGTTTCTAGCACAAGCAAAAAAAATAAGGGACACTGTGAANTAAATAAAAATGAATACTAGAAAGTTGACCATTGCGCTTGACGGTCCTGCGGGATCGGGTAAAAGTACTGTGACTCGCAAAGTTGCTGAACGAATCAACTACCTCTACCTCAATTCTGGTTCGATGTACCGTGCAGTAACACTACTTGCATCTCAGAAAGGAATCTCCCTACATAATAGAACTCAACTGGTTGATCTCGTGCAAAAACAATGTCAAATTGACTTTNCCGATAATGGTAAAAGGACTTTGCTCAACGGCATAGATGTCTCCGAAGAGATCCGAACCCCCGATATTGAACAACAGGTCGTAATAATAGCAAAAATCCCCGAANTTAGGCAAGAAATGGTCAAACAACAACGTCGTATCGCTAAAAACAGCGGTGTTATAGCTGAAGGACGTGACGTAACAACTGTAGTATTTCCCAACGCCGACTTGAAATTTTACATTACTGCATCGGTTGAAGAGCGTGCGAAGCGGCGATTTAATGAGTTTCAGACCAAAGGTGTGGACTGCTCGTTTGAACAAATTGAAAACGAGATACGAGAACGAGATAAACAAGACAAATCACGTCAGCACAGTCCTCTTAGGAAGGCTGAAGACGCAACCATCATCGACACCACACAGGTAGAGATCAACCAAGTTGTAGATCTTATATTAAAAAAAATTAAAGAACATCGATAACCTAAATAATGGCACCAGTTTATCAAAAACTGGCCTGAGCGGGAGACAAACCATAAAACCTTCATCCCATTCAACTGAAAATGCCGGATAACGCCACTATAAACTCAGAAAAGTGTTAAAAACAATCACAATCAATTATTGTCAAATAACTAACCTCCCAGTAAATCTAAACAATTACNTATGAAGAAACAGCTATGCAATACAGGTATGTAGCCGTTGTACGGCTCAGCCCCGTAATTTTGCCTTCAACGTGAGTACACCAAACGATTTAGAGTGAGGTGTTGATGATGGATTTTGATAGAGATGTCAGAGGTACAGTTAGACAAACGAGCAATATTCCATAACCTATAAATACGAAGTCACCTAACCCCTCCGAACACAAGACCCCGATNGCTAGGTGGAAACACACCTACTCTCACATATTTAGACAACCATGAAAGGCAATCCAAATGTTAAAGTACGAAAACTTGATGGAAAAATTGGACGAGCAAATTGAATCTATTTTGCCGTGTCAGAGGGTCGATCTNAATAGGGACGATTATGGAGGATTTGTCATTGATGGAGTAGCAACACCAACAAGTGTGAGTATGGTGTCTACCCTTGGTCACGCGTACTTGCTGGAAGGAGGGAAGTATTACCAAAGCGAAGACATTTTGNCACGCATTCTGGCTGCANCAACCTTTGGACGGAAGATCCGACGAGAGAGCGGATGTTTTGATCTTATTACCACCAATTTCGATTCGTCACCTGATACAGGGTTTCTTGTGAAGGCAATTGCACCCGTTGTGCGTGCTGCAAGAAAAGCAACAACCTATGGTGATAAAGGAGCAGAAAAAATTGTAGAGGCATTAGGTGAGATCATTCAAATAGCAGTTCCTGGGATGGTCGCCGGTGGGTTTCACACACCAAACCATCGGTGGGTACTGGTGGGGGCGCTGTCACAGGCACTGGAGCTTTTTCCCGATTTAGACGGCATGGACACTGTAGAACAATACCTCGCTGAAACCATTGATATCAATGCCGATGGTGAATATATCGAACGAAGCGCAGGTGTTTACAATGCTATTTGCAATCGCTCTTTAAGATTAGCAGCCGAGGCGCTCAATCGGCCAGAACTATTGGAACCCGTGCGACGAAATCTAGATTTATCCTATCATATGTTGCATGCAGATGGACAGGTTGTGACGAGTTTTTCGAGGCGGCAAGATCATGGAACTCGAGTGGTTCTTGGAAATATGGTAGATAGTTATTACAGTATGGCACGCCAAGACGGCAATGGATTTTATGCTGCGGTAGCTGATTGGCTATATTCAATCTCTCCCGGAGCAGGTTGGATACTGGAGCCGTTTCTCACTCATCCCAATTGGCGGGAGGATAATCTCGAGCGGGAGGTATTGCCGAAAAGTTACACGAAAGTTTATCCGGTATCTAGATTGTGGAGGGTACGACGAAACAAAACCAGTGCAACGACTGGCGCCGGCATTACAACGCCTTTTAGTGTCAAACACGGACAGGTCGAACTAACATCGGTAAATTTCTGTGCAAGTTATTTCTCTATTGCGCAATTTGCCGGTGAAACATTCGANGAAGTAGATGGAAAGATTCNCATGACACACAAGAGTCTCGACCCAGATGNGAGAAGACCAGGTTATGATATGCCATTGGGACGCGAGGTAGCTTTTGATGAATTTTACAATATTCGGAAAGAGCGAAATATTTATGAGCTCCCNCCATTGCTTACCACGCTGGANGTTGAGGAAGTTGAAGGAGGATTCAGCTTGCACGTAAAATCAGAAGGTTATGATAGNGTGCCGTTTCAGATTGCTTGTGATTTCNTNCCNGGCGGAGAATTGGATTTCGACAANGGGGTTATAAAAGGAAAAGTTAATGAGACTGTACTACTGAAGCAAGGAAGNGCNACTTATCATATAGGAAACGACGCGATTTCAATTGGCCCGGGAGCATATGGGCATCGCTTCTGGCAAATGCGCGGCAGCGAATCTGCACCTAATGCATTCCGAGTACTCATAACATTTCTGACGCCTGTAGATCACATGCTGTCGATTAAATGCGGGATATGGTCAGCAGCAAACGAAAGGATCATGTAGGAAAAAGGCATAAAGCAGAAAAGGCGAATTAGCAAGCTATTATGGTGCGACGGTTCTTGGGCTAATTGAATTTTCTATTTGTACCTCCAATTGCATCTATCGTCTTATTTTCAGCGGGAAACCACATCGAGTGCAAAACAAATCGTACTTCTCTCACATATACATAATTCAGTCGCATTTAGGAATTGAATTCAGCGAAATGATAATAAGGTTAAAATCACATGAAATTAATTAAAGAATTACCGGACCCTTTCCTGATGAAAGATGACAGTCACGTGGTTACTTTAGAAGATTGGAATCTGCGCCGGCAGGAAATCAAAGATATGATGATCAATATCCAATACGGATCCATGCCAAGCTCACCTGAAGAAGTGATAATAAAGAATCTAGAATCCAAGACACTTGACGGTGGTGAAACCCAAGAGGAATTATATTTTGAATTCGTGCCTAAAAAGGACCAACCCGAAATCAAGTTCGGTATGAATGTCACAGTCTTATTTCCATCTTTAGAAGCAGTGAAAAGGCGAAAAAATTCAGTCAAAGGTTTTGGTCAAAATGGAATACCTGCCCTAATATACGTAGGAAAATCAGTGTTTCATGATCTCCTACAAAGTGGCTATATGATGATCTGTTATGAAAATAACCAGTTAGAACCAATGGAAATGGGTAACCCAATTGTTGGTCCAGCTCAACAAGCTTATGAAAAACTAGAACCGAGCAAATATTCTTGGGGATCAATTTCAGTTTGGGCTTGGGGAGCTTTACAAGTGCTAGAGTATACTCTTACATTAACTGGTATTAACAAAAACCAGATTATGATTTCAGGACACTCTAGAAACGGAAAAACGGCTCTACTAGCGGGAGCACTTGACGATCGAATTGCTATTGTTAACCCATCTGGGTCTGGATGTGCAGGAGCTGGGTCTTACCTCGCACTGGGGGATGATTGTGAAGATTTAGCAGCCCTCACCGATAGGAAACGATGGTGGGCATGGACTCATCCTGATTTTGAGAAATGGGCAGGACACGAAAAAGATCTACCTTTCGATCAACATTTTCTGATGGGACTTGTCGCACCACGACCATTACTACGGACAGAAGGCCACGACGACCTCTGGGCAAATCCGATAGGTACATATGCTTCGTTTTTAGCTACCCAGCCAATTTACGATTTTCTTGGAGCACCTAAAAGAAATGGTATACACATCCGAGAGGGAGGACACTATCAAGGAGAAGAAGATTCTGCAGCACTGCTGGCTTTTGCTGACTGGCATTTCTTCAATCTTTCGCCTAAGCACCACTTCCAAAAAAAGCTGCAAGGAAAGATGAAACTCCCCACATTCTTTCGCTGGAAACGACCAAAATGAATGAGATCTTTGGAGGAATTTCTAAGGGGTGGCACAAACTCTTTTGTTAATTCCCTTTAGCGATAATTCTAGTCATCGAATCTCCAAATTCGGAGGGCCGTTTTTCCTAGCATCCATTCTCGATCTTCAGGGGTAAAAAAATCCATTTCATTTTTGACGACGGTTAATGCTTGCGCATAAGATGCTTTACTCAAGCAAACTGGCCAGTCTGTACCCCACATAATCCGATTTCCACCAAATGTATGATAGATTTTCTTAACCATATCATGTGTGTCGGTCCATGGATAGTCTGTTTTGGAAATTGACCATGTGTGACTAATCTTCACATAGACTCTAGGAAAACTTGCCAAGTTAAGGAGTAGTTCGAGCTTTTTTGGTTGATCTGGTGAGCAATCTGCCATGTGGTCAATGACAACATCTAGATCTCCATGTCGATCTAGGATACCAGCGAGATCCTTCAATCTTTCAGACCGCGTTAAAATTAGCATAGGAACGCCCAATTGTTCTGCACGACCGAAAATTGGATCCATCAAAGGACCTGCAAACCAATCTCCTGAAGCATCCACTGATGGACTCAAGCGAACACCATGAAGTCCATGTTCTTCTGTCCAACAACTCAAGTGATCAGGGGCATCTGGATCCTCTGGATTGATACGACCAACGGCCATGAANTTACCAGGATAGGTTTTTACGGCATGTGCGACGTANCTGTTATCCCACCGATAGTGGATNACTTGAACTAACACTGTTTTCTCAACATTATTTTCGTTCATCAATTTAAGCAACATTTCTGGTGTNGCGTCTTCCTGGGGAGGATTNTTGGTCTCNGANGCCCAAGGAAATTTGGGATCGNTTTTCCAGATATGAACNTGTGGATCNATAATTTTCAATTTTTCCTCCTACAAGCAATATATTTGGTTTTAATTCTCTACAGAAACGAAAGTCCCATAGCTTTCCTACCAGCAGCCGTTAAGCGCGTCGGAGACCATTTCGGATCCCAAGTAAAATCAACAATAACCTCTCGNATGCCATCCAATCGAAGCAACCGATCCCGTATCGGATTAGCAATAAAACCGTATTTCGGCCTNCCTCGNTGTGGCATTGTCATCAATATACGTATGACATCTCCTCGTATACTAACGTCATAGATATATCCCATATCTACAACGTTTGCATCCACCGCATAAAACATTTCATCCTTAACAGACNGAAGGGCATTCCAAACACTTNGCTTGNTAGCTGTGGTATCTTCTGTCTTCGTAANAAGTTTCCCTTTAGATTTGGAAGGNATTTGACGNNAAAATTCATTTTCAAGATTAATTTTCGCGTTTACTTTAAGCGGATTTAATAAACTAAGACGAATGTCCTGAACTNCCTTTCTTCCNGACTGCTCGAAATAAGGNGAAACCAGATAAGCGTTTTTTTGCTGGAGAGAAGTCCCAGCATGAAGNTGNGGGCTGTTTTTTGCCGCCCAGCGACTCCAGAGTTGTCCATGCCCTTTATAATTCAGGATCGGTGCACCACTATGATANAGTGCATCAAAATTTTCTGCCTGATGTTCTAACCAGATTGCAATAAATGCATCACGGCTCTGTTGATTGAAGAAACCAACCCCCCACAGATCATCCTGATGCGAACTTGGCACCTCACCCTCATGTAGTTTCCCGCTGCTNTCTATCCAAACTGTGTCAGTAAAAGCATATCCTGAAAACACCCACTCATCGTCACGCAGATAATTAATCTCNAAATCCTTAATAACTTCCATCGTGCTTTCTTTGATGAAATATGGNAGTCCAGCGTAAAATTTATAGGTAACATCTATATGCATTCGACTCGGGGTAAACAACGGATGGANAGGACTCTGAGGAAACCCCCATCGACGCACGTAGACACAAANAGGTCCNTTAANTACTTCATAGTTAGGACAGGTGGCCCAATTTGTAATNCGAAATTTTTGAAAGTTGTTCGAAGCCAAGTAATCATGTGCCCAATCAATATTAGGCGGTTCTCCGTGACCTTCCCCACCAGCAAAAAGTTCTAACCCATGCGCACGTTTATAGGTTAATCGCTCTAATTGTCCCATCTGATGCGATAAATCTGCAGCATAATGACGGTTTTCAANCCGAAGCCCAATTCCTTCACCACNAACCTGAAGNTCCGACAGATAATTCGGTAATTCAGCATTTNAGTTACCATAGAAAACGAAGTAAATCGTTCTTGAATTTGCAAGCACATCTGCCAGAAAAATCAGATGNCAATNCCGTTTGCCATGCCGNTATATTTCATCATAAATTTGACTCACAGCTTCAAAAAGCTGCCCAGTGTTNTCATCAAGTTTAGCGACACGAATCTCGCGTTGNAAATCGTGTCCTTCTTCAAAACTAATTGGTAGNTCTATAGGTTCCTGCAATCTGTCCAAACCCACANTTTCCTCTAAAGCTATTACCNTGAAAAATTCCCAACCANTAGCCCATTTCGACCATGATTNTGGCAAATTACTAACTTTGCCTGTTGNTTCCAGTCCAAGANCGCAATTCTCTACCGGATCTTTAATCATCCTTTCAAAAGTTAGGGTGTCTTTGATGGATTCAGACAANGACATNGCNAGATCAATCTTACCATGCCGATATGCTTTCGANAGTAATTGAATTTTCTCTTCAGTGCTATCAGTCCGGTGCTTATATTGCGTTTCTGGGATCATACGTATTTGACTCCTTTCAACGTTCCGAGAGAATTTTCGCTAGNCAGACCAATTAAGCCCACAGACCATCNTGATTCTAAACACTTCATTTTTCCTTTCCACGTAAACTCCNAACCTGACATCTGTTTCATCAACTCATTCATCGTAACCAGAAAACCAATCATATTACAGCTGAGGAACTATCGCATGTCAAGATGAATTTAAGGATTCGGCAGTGACGTACAGATCAAANCCCCNTATAGAAGAATCAGAATCATAGTCTTTAAATGTGGTGATTTTAGCCACCTAATTTTTTCCTTTCAGGATAAATAGTTTCCTCAAATTGTAGCATCATTTATCCGGAGAATCTTTCGATGACGACAGTTTCCACCATCACTGNTTTCAAGGTTTGGTTAGAAGTGCTGATGTAGCTCTCAGAAGCAAGTAATCAAACGGAGCATACACCTAAATCTGTTTGTCGTCCAGATAATCCATTTCCGGCTTGAGATCCCAACGGCATTGGTCNGTTGGNCGCACGTGTCGGCCCCAGAGAGCNAGAATCTGCCGATCNGCACGGAGTTGGGCCATACGTTCGGAGATCCATTCGGGATCCCATCCGTTCAGGACTTTGGCCTTTAGTTTTTCGACCGTTTNGCTATACGTAGGATCAGNGGCCAAATTGTTGAGTTCANGCGGATCAGNCTCCAAGTTGAAGAGCTGGCACGGCTGACCATGGTAATAGTTGAGTTTCCAGTCATCNGAACGNATCATACGTTGGAAGATNCCNTCTTCAGGAAAAGGGCCNCCAGCCCCGGCTGCATCTTGGCAAAACTCGGANAAGGCCACATTGTTCCACTCNGTNTTTTCCGGGTCAGTCAGTAACGGAAGCAAGCTNCGCCCNCGTGAGTTGGGTAAGACAGGACAACCTAGNGNNTCGATCATAGTCGCATTGATGTCAAGCGAGGAAGCNACCTTATCNCAATGGATATTCTCAGNTAAATGGCCTGGCCAAGCAAGGATCACAGGAACTTTGACCGAGTCCTCGTAAAAGGTTTGTTTCCACCATAGNCCATGCTCACCANCTTGCTCTCCGTGATCGGACATATAAACGATAAGAGTATTTTCCTCCAGATCGTTCTCACGCAAGGAAGTGAGGACTTGACCAATCATAACGTCCATCCTGTAAACTAAAGCCCAGTAAGCAGCGCGAGCACGGCGGATCTCCTCTTCGCTAACNTCTTCAACCNCGCAGGCTTTTCGCCAGAGTTTGATGTGGGGATGCANGTGTTCGCCAAAGGGTTCGGGATACTTCGGTGGGGTAACGTTTTCNTAGTAGTANCGATANTCCTCAAACCGGGCGACAAAGGGCTGATGGGGCAACATAAAACCAACTGAGAGNGAGAAAGGCTCGGCTGGCTGGCCAGCGNGCTTCTTCACTCCCAACCGATTGAGGTAATCAATNGTGGCCGCAGTAACNTCCTCGTCGTGAACTTGGTAGGCACTTTGCCCATGNCCAGAAAGCCTAAGACTNGTGCGCCCCGGTCCNGCAGTACCCGAGAGNTCACCGTGNTCGACGCCGACACCGCCAAGCTGATTCGGNCCATGATCCCCGACTAAGCGCTCAGCNTAACCATGAAACTGGTCAGGGCCAACCGAATGCATTCGGCCCACGAGCGTNGGATGNTAGCCACCAGCACCCATAGCATGAGCAAAAGTCGGGATCCCAGAGTCNAGCATGTGNGAGTTAGTCCACACTTGGTTCTCATACGGATANCGGCCCGATANCATCGACATACGAGAGGGCACACAAATAGGTGAAGGACAATAAACATTTTCCAGAAGCACNCCTCGNTTGGCTAATTGATCAAGNTTAGGTGTNCGGACTAATGAATCTCCATAACAACCGGTAACAGCTGCAGCATGTTGATCCGAATGTATNTAGAGNAAGTTAGGACGTTTATTTGATTTCAATTGAGGCACNTAATCACCCTTTTNNTAATCTTCCNTAAAATAGTTTACTTCATATTCTCAAAATACCAGTTCAATTNCCTAATAGCCAACGGCGCAACCATCTCGACGCGGATCTGANCCNGCAATCAGAGTTTTGTATTCAGGATGAACAAAAATCGCTTGCCCTCCACCAAAAAACGTATTTGGNGGNATGATGTGATGCTTTTTTTCTCGCAATTGGTTGCTGATACTATCTGAGATTCCTCTTTCAAGTGAGATATTACCATCATCCATGACCCGAAAACGCGGGGCATCNAATGCCGATTGAACATCCATGTTAAAATCAATCAGGTTACTTACCAGTTGAAGATGTCCTTGAGGTTGCATTTGACCNCCCATCACACCAAAGGTAACTAACGGCATACCATCCCGAGCAATCATACCNGGTATAATTGTATGCATNGTGCGCTTATGGGAGGCNATACAATTTGCGTGACTCGGNTCCAATGAGAAACCAGCACCACGATTCTGCAGNAAAATCCCTGTATCGCCTGCAACNAGCCCAGAACCAAAGCCATGGAAAAGACTATTAATGAAAGANACTACNTTTCGGTCCTTATCAACAACCGATAAATATATGGTATCATCNCCCAATCTTGGATTACCCGCGCTNGGATTTGACATNGCTTGNTTGGGATTGATACGATTGCTCTGGNTCTTGGCATATTCNGTTGACAANAGACCATCAACCGGAACATTTTCAAAAGTCGGGTCGGTTATATATTCATATAGGTCTGAAAAACTTAGTTTCATAGATTCAATCATGCAGTGCAGCGATTCGGTGCTGTTGTGCCCCATGGCTGAAATATCAAATTCAGATACAATATTTAGTGCCATTAAGGCAGTAATCCCCTGCCCGTTAGGCGGAATTTCGCAGACGTCATAACCTCGGTAATCAACCGAAATCGGTTCAACCCAATCTGAAGTATGGTCGATAAAATCTTTCATAGTAAACAATCCACCATTCTCAGTAGAGAATTTGACAATCTTTTCAGCAATTTGACCACGGTAGAAGGCGTCACTCCCCCCTTCACTAATCAGGCGTAGTGCTCGCGCTAAGTTGATGTTCTTGAACATCTCCCCTGACTCAGGCGCACGTCCACCAATTAGGTAGGTCTTCAAAGTATCCGGGCAATGCGATAATAGAGGTACACTGGCTTGCCAAGACGCACTAATTTGCGGGCTAACAGGAAACCCATTTTCAGCATGAAAAATGGCTGGTTGCAAGACATCTGCCATCGTCATTGTTCCACATTTTTCAAGAAGTGTGGCCCAGCCATCAACTGCTCCTGGAACAGTCACAGCATACATACTGTGATAATTTGGGATATATGATAGTCCTTGATCAACAAAAAACTCCAGTTCGGCGGCATAAGGTGCTCGACCACTGGCGTTGAGCCCCAGAATCTTTCCATTTTCTGGTTGATATATAAGCATAAATGCGTCACCTCCGATCCCCGTCGACATCGGTTCAACAACATTCAACATCGCTGCTGTAGCGACAGCGGCATCTATGGCATTCCCGCCGTCTTGCAGAACCTGTAATCCGACTTGAGCCGCCAGCGGTTGGCTAGTTGCAACTGCCCCATTCTGACTAATAACTGCAGATCGTCCTGGACCGAAGCGATTCGGCTGATAATCACTAAACATTACTATTTACTCCTGAATTCGATTTTATGTGTTAAGTCAACAAGCATAGAATTCTGTGTGTGATAATATAGAATCTGAGACTAATGATTTTTCCTTGAAGATCAGACAAATCCCCGACTTCTATTTGATTGTAACGAGATGGGTTCTTCGTTAATCGATTTAGATTTCATCGGTTCATTTCCTTCTAGGTAAATAACTCGGATTCTTAAGTTGACCAAATTCCTCATTGGGATTTCACAAAGGAAATTCTCTACGACAGATCAGGCCGGATTACAGATCCTTTCTTTGTTAGTTTATGCGTCTTCCAAGTTAGGTTCTCCATCCAATTAATCTCGGCATTACTAAACCCAACCAGATTCGACCATATGGAAACATAATAACTGATGAATGCTGTTTTATCTTAATTCTTTCTTGGATTTGAAAAATCATAAATAGCTAACCCCCCATTGTCATTAATTCCGTAAGTCCCTGCATACATGCCACCCTTATCAATAAACGTTATTGATCCTCCATTGGAATCGTGGGAGAGAATTAAACTACCATTTTTTTCCTCTGATTGATAACCGACTGATACAAAAGCGGTATTTTCTACCCCACCAAAGGACATATGCACACGACTCATTGGCGTTTTCCGGCTCAATATACCAAATACCCCTCCGTCTTGATCGTTACGAAAGTATCCGTTTTTAACACCTAAATTGTCAATTATCGAAATGCTGCCGCCATGTTTGTCAGTTTCCATAACCAGCATATCATTACCCGCTTGGTTGATAATAGACAGCTTTTTGCAACGGATTGTCTCGAATTCAGCAATTTTGCTTTCCTTTTCTTCAGCATTAACATCTCCACTCAGAAAATTAGGCAGCAATTGGCCAGTAACAACAAGTAAACCTCCAACCAACATAAAACAGAGTCTCTCTCGTAATTTGATCATAATCAAGTAACCTCAATCAACAAAATAAAATATTATAGATATCAAAGAAACCAGAATTTTCGAAGCAGGACAGGCCCTTGAACTTTTTTCAGAAATGGGATAAAAAGCCAGAACAATGACTCTTAGGATAATANTAAAGTAAGGATAAATCCCTTCAACGTAACTTGTTGCTGTTAGAGATACCAAGTGCCTTATAAGTACAGGTCAACTAAAAGGTCTCTTAACACCGTCGGCAGCTAATTGCTGGACATTAACAGGCCGATGCTTTACATTGCACGGATGAAAATCACGACAGAACCTGAGAGGAAGGAAATTGATAGCTGTTAATTATCACAGTGGCAGAAGTAGTATCTTATACTGTTTTTAACCTAGTGTATTTGAGTCTTAAAAGTGCTTATGACAAAGAATTGAATGAACTATCAAGCAAATCGAATAGTCGAGGGAAAGTAGATTATTTTCCACCACCCCATGGAGAACCTCCTCCAACTGATGTTCGATTTTGTAGCATAACTCGATCCTTCTCATTCAACCCACTAAGAACAACAGCATCAACTTCGTTTTGCATTCCAANCGTAACGGGAGTACGGATTGNGTTCTCNCCACCANNTANCATGACGTATTTNTCACGTTTGATCTTGATAGTTGTTGCGGCACCGTCAAGAANCTGCNGGTTTTTGACNAGTATCGCAAACGCTTGGAGACCCGGTCGTAGACCTCTCTGAATTGAATCGAGGCTNATCGATAATTGGCCTCCTTGAACACTTGTAACTGTTCCATTGAAAGTTTTACCTGTTANGNTNNTAAGTTGAACAGATTGNTTGCTTTTGAAGTTACTAGCACTAGCTCCAACTTGCGCTGTAGCCGTCACTGTTGTTTCACCTTGAACTGCTTCAATTGGAACTAACAATACAGCTTTTTCTTCATAGGTGANAATGTCAACGTCTGTACTCATACCCGGTCGAAGTTCAGGTGGGGAATCGATCACNTCAATCATAATTTCAAAACTGATGATNTTGTCGCGTTCAACACCAATTGGCGAAATCTCNANCACTCGACCTTGATAAATCCTACCTTTGTAGGTATCGCTCNCAATTTCGGCGAGTTGATCCATCTTCAGCTTTTCCATGTCCACTTCATTGATATAGGTTTTAACTACCATCTGAGAGAGATNTGAGATGGTCATCAACGGTGGACTCTGAGAGAANGCTGATCGACCNGAGGTGACGATTTCCCCNTCTTCNAATTCAAGNNNGGTGATTGTTCCTGAGATCGGCGCGCGAATTGTAGTCCAGTCGAGTCGCTCCTTTTCCGTTTCAAGNCTACTNTCGTTTCGAAGAAGTCCAGCTTCGGCAATGATCTTTGATTGNTCTGAAACAACCTGCTCTTGCTCAGTTGTCATGCTGGTCTGATCAAGTTGGGTTTTGGCAATGTCNAGTTGGAGTTGGTTGCGCTGTTCCTGCGCTTTTCGCATTTCACGCAGCTTTTCAAGGTTCAACTTTTGATAACGNAGCGTCGAATTCCGNGTTCCAATGATACTTTCTTTTGCTTTAACAGTTTTCTTTTGGGATTCAATCGTTTGCTTTTGAGCGGCCACNCGTTGTTTTGNACTGTTANNCTGGGACGTNGCACTGGCAAATCGGGTTTCGGTTTCTTCCAGAGCTTTTTTAGAAACGAACTTTTTCTCAAAGAGATCTTTATTTCGGTCTCTTTCTGACTTAGCNTTGGCAAGATTGACCTCGGACGACACCAAAGACGCTTCGTTATCAATCAAGGTCAGCTTAGCTTGATTTAAGGNTAGTCGAGCTTGCTCCAGAGAGAGNTGATCTTGTTCCAAGNTATTCTTTGTAGTTTGAATGTCAGTTTCGGCCGAGATTAACCTCGATTCAGACTCAGCTTTCGTAGTGGTTAAATTGGATTNGGCAATCTTGAAATTATTCTCTGCTTCTGTTANNCTNGTNGCCANCTGTGNTCTTTTTAGTTCCGTGTTGAGCTCAGCTTGCTTAACAGAGGCTTTCGCCGCATCAACATTGGCTTCAGCTTGACGCTTATCTTCGATAATCCGCTTGGGATCTAATTCAAGTAAGATTTGGCCAGCCTCTACATAGTCACCTTCNTCAACCAATAATTTGACAATTTCACCTTCAACATTGGATTTGACTTCGACCTCAACCAAAGCTTCCAAGTTACCAGTAGCACTGATCCTTTCTTGAAAATCACCACGCTTGACAATGCNAATTCGCTGTTTTGCCTGGGGAGATGCTCCTCTTTTCCCTCCACTCTTTTGGTNGCTGCAGGAAACACCAGCAACNGCCAGTATTGCGAGTACTAATAAAAACAATCTATGTCTATTCATCATNGCCTGTTCTTTTTGCATTTTAAAGTATTTCTAACATTGATATTGATATAAACTTCATAACCTACGACCAAGGATATGCAACTGCTCGTTNAGGGGACANACTCAGAACCAATTTNCTGCGCTGATTTTAATCAGATCTAAGGGCTTCAATCGGTTGTAATTTGGAAGCCTTATTAGCCGGATAAAGCCCGAAAAAGAGNCCCACACCAATAGAAACGGATAAGGCCANAATAATTGCCTGNATTGAGATAACAGCTGGCCATCCACTCTCCGGCCAGACAAATTNCGTGATCACCCAAGCAAACCCTTTACCAGCAAAAATGCCGANCGAAGCACCCANAACACCTCCAGAGAAGGTGAGAACCATAGCTTCGATCAGAAACTGAATCAGGATATCTCTTCTCTTGGCNCCAACAGCCTTTCTTAAACCGATTTCTTTAGTGCGTTCGGTAACCGAAACCAACATGATATTCATCACACCGATGCCAGCTACAATCAGTGCGATTCCAGCTACTGCACCCATACTCAACTTCATTATAGCACCCATTTTTTCGGCTTGAGNCAGTTCTTCTTTAGCGGTCCAATACTGGTATTCTTCACCAGTGTTGNTGTGTTGACGNCCNAATATAAACTTAGCATCTTCCGTCACACTTTCAACCAGATTTAAGTCGCTGACCTGTACCCGAATCCGCTCGATATCTTTTCTACCTTTGAAACGTTGTTGCAAGGTGGTAATCGGGATAATGAAACGATCATCCCANCCTTCGGTATCCATCGACCCACCTTTTTCCTCCATCACGCCAATGATTGTCAGCCGAACATCGAAGCGAGAGCCCCTCCTCCGCGAACTTTGTCGGGTGGCTTTAATCTCTTTNCCAATCGGGTCGGTANNCCCAAAGAGCTCTTCTTTAACATTAAAACCGATAANGGCAACGCNCCTAGCCTCTCTNTCATCGGCGTCAGATAGAAATCGACCAGACGATACATACCAGTTATGCAAAATATCATACCCACTAGCGGTGGCNACTACACGAGAGGGTTTGCTCTGNCCGTTGTAATTCAGGTTGACANCCCCAAAATCATCNTCNGGCACNGCCAGATTGACGTTGGCTACAGTTCCAAGTAACGCTTCCACGTCTGGTGTTTCCAGAGGTTCAGCACGATTACGTTGCCATCGTCGNCTAGTGACTCGGCTGGCTGCATTGCTCAGGGTTCCCGATTGGCGATCCCAAGAATCTTTGTATATCTCAATCACATTTAATCCGCCAGTCCGCTCAATTTCACGTAACACCATGGCTCTAGACCCATCACCAACTGAAACTACTCCCACCACAGCACAAACTCCAACTACTATACCAAGGATGGTTAACGCCGATCTTAACGGACTTCGCCGCAGGCTAGACAGTGCCAATCCTATGTATGCTAAAACACCCATTTCACTCCTTTCTCAAAGCTTCTACAGGTTGAAGTTTGGCCGCTCGAAAGGCTGGGTAGAGACCAAAGCCAATACCAACTGCAGCAGAGAAAGCCAGTGAAATACCAACCCACTCGATAGCAAAAACAAACGGCCACTGATCAACAATAGTCACAAACCGAGAAGCCAATTTAGAGGCAAAATAACCAAGCCCCACTCCCAGCAAAACACCGAGGGCCCCACCAACGCTGCACATAGCGGTTGATTCCGCCAGGAATTGAAAGAGAATGTCTCTTTGCTTCGCGCCAAGGGCTTTGCGGAGACCAATCTCTCGCGTGCGTTCGTTGACCGAAACCAACATCATATTCATGATGCCAATACCTCCTACCACCAATGAAACACAAGCAATTACGCTCAACGTAATTTGTAGCACTTTTCTTATCCGATCAAGCGTATCCACACTCTCAACCGTAAATCGTGTCCTAAAGAACTCGTCTTCGCCGTTGTGGTATTTCCGCATTACAGTCTTGACTTCTTCTGCCGCTTGATAAACCAAATCGACATTCTTAGCTTGGACGGACAGCATCGTTACTCGATCATCACCAGTAAAACGATCCTGCATGGTAGAAAGCGGCATAAAGACGTGATTATCCATATCCCAACCGTAACGGATACTGGTTCCACGTGGTGTCATCACACCAACAACCGTAAGGCGCTCAGCCCGTCGAGTGCTTTCCTCATTGGATCTTCGCCCGGGGCGATAACCTGTGCCATAAATGATCTTAATTTCGCTGCCGATGGGATCCTGCCCCATAAACAGTTCGTCAATCAGCTTGAAACCCACCACACAAACGCGGGCTTTATTCTGAACATCTTCATAAGTGATAAACCGACCGGAGTGCAGGTCCCAATCCATACTCGTCTGTAGGGTTGGTGTGATACCATGATACCCAGCCCGTACTTCGTTGCCATCTTCTCCTTGGATGGTTGAGCCTCCCCAAACCGGAATGCGCGGTACCACAGTTTCGATGGACGGGGCTTCCGCTTCGATAGCCAAGACATCNTCATAGGTAAAGTATTCTTTGCTACGATTTNGGACCCAGCGNNNNCCTTTTCGAATATGACCGCTGCGGTAGAGCGAGAATTGATCTGCACCACCAAAGCGGTTGGCCTCTTCCATAACGATTGCCTTAGCGCCATCCCCNATGGAAATCATCGNCAAAACAGAACCAACCCCGATGANAATACCAAGCATTGTCAGCGTTGTCCTAAGCTTATTTGANANAATNGCAACGATGCCNGCAAGTATACCTTCACNAATCCTCATTGAAAAGCATCCTTAAAAAACCTAAGATNATCTCTACCATATCAATATAGACGNAAGCACTGCAGATAATGATTATACTCTTTTNCAATTATTGGTTCCAAAGTACAATTAAAAGCAGAGTATCAGTTCTTAACATTAAAAGCAGAGTATCNGTTCTTAACATTGCTCAACTCTTTCAATTAAGCATTTAGGAAGACTTATAACTTGACATTTACCAAGCTCCAGTTTAATATTTGTCAGATTCCTCCTTCAATAGTATTAAGTCACAGTTTGTCATCTCAAAGGCTATATTAGTCAGATATTCTCGTTATTTTTATGACACTTGGTAAAGTTGTTGGTACAGTCGTTGCAACATGCAAAGACGAAAAGCTAATTGGAAACAGATTGATGATAGTTCAAGAGGTTGACCTTGATAATGAGCTNATCAGGCAGTATACCGTTGCTGTTGATTCTGTTGGAGCAGGGATAGGAGAAATCGTTCTGACAGCCGGAGGCAGTTCCGCAAGGTATACTGAAGCAACAAAAGGAAAGCCAGTTGACGCAGCAATAGTAGCAATTGTTGATACNGTTGAAATAAATGGGGAGATCATATATCAGAAGTAANGAAATNAGATGAGTGAATTCGAGCTAGAGAACACCTACTTGACTGGTAANCAGTCGCCNCCCNCCAACNAAAGTTATCGGCACAAGGAGTGGTGTAAACGTGGTTATCAGCCTTCNCTTGCACNANTTTGCCCAGACAGTGAAATGGGCATGATTATCGGACAAATGGGTTGGNTNGGAAGCCACTCTCATTCCCANGGTTATCTCTGGGGATCAGCTGGCAATGCNGGCTATTTACTGCAGAAACGTATCAGCGAGAATTATCTACTGCCGATCAGTCATTCTCCGCGTTACCAACTCCCTCCAACAATCGTAGTAAAGAACCTAGCTGGACGACATGTACTCTTGAGTAAGTCAGGATGTCGGCTTGATATGATTGCTATTGAACCCCCATCACTTAACGTTACAGTACTTGAAGTTGAAGATGACGGTTGTCACTACCGAATGCGTTTGGGTACTCCATCAATTCAACAATTAAATCAAATGAGGATTGAGGCGCCAAAACCAACAAGTGAATTTTTTCATTATATGCTTATATTCGACCGGCTAGGTGATAACGGCTTTAATGCACTTGTTCATTTGCAACCCAAATTTCTGAATTTAATTTCCCGATCGGAACATGGGTCCCCATCTCGGTTTTATAACTTCCTGAGAGGATATGAACCAGAAACACCGATTATATATGATCAATCAGGTGGAATTGGACTTGTGATGGAAAAGGCACCAGGAATTCCGGATCTCTCTTTTGAAAGTTTACGTCTTTTCACCGGTGAAGACCTAGTTGAGGATAAGCGTTCAAATCACCGTCATGTGATTTATTGGATTGGCCATGGGACCTTCTCGCGTGGCAATGATATCCTTGATGCATACCGTCATGCAGAATATTTTGAGTCTGCTGCCCGGATGGCTTGGGAAGCAAACCAAAAATCAATTAACGCGCAAGCTTACACTGACGATATTGTATCGTGCATCATGCAGGAGTTTCAGAAGAACCAGACAACATCCTCATCACAGGATTCCTTTAATCATCCTCAAGAGAATCTGTTCAATTATTAACGAAATTGTAGTATAAAGCCTAGTTTGCATATCAGGTTCCGTATAAATCCCTTAGCCAGTCGAATTTGTCTCATTAATCTCGATCCAAGTCTTTTTATTTGCTAAATTCCAAGTCAGAATCTAATTTTCTTCTCAATAAAGTTTGAAAACTACCCTCTTAAAAAACAGGTTATTACCACAAGTTCTGCCCAATCTCAAATTTCTGATACGGAAATTTAGGGTTCTTTTTCAGCTAACTATCAGTTTCATCTCTCTAACTGTTGCTTATCCCGCCGAAAACGAAGAAATTTCGCTCATTGCTGTTGGTGACATTACAATCGGTAGCGATCTTACACCGACTTTAAAGAAATCTGGCGTTGATATTGTCTTTTCGGAAGTTAGCAGATTGTTACAGTCTGCCGACATTTCAGTTGCGACCTTAAACACAAGCATCTCTGATCGGGGTGAACCCAAATACGGTTTGGGCCATAAAGCATTTCGTGCCGTACCAGACCTTGCCCGTGGTATCTCAAACGCTGGATTCGATTTAATTTCACTTACAACTCCGCATTTACTTGACTTTGGTGTTGATTCTTTAGAGGATACAATCCAACTTCTCAATAATTTCCAAGTNAAAACAGTAGGAGCAGGTCTAACGGAAGAGGAGGCAAATAAACCCGCTTGGTTCGATGTCAAAACGGCACAGATTGCATTTTTGGCATATTCTCACGGTCGTTTTTTTGCAACACAGGGAGAAGGATTCATCTCTCGTGCACTTCATAGTTCTATGATCGAAAAAGTAGAAAGGCTTTCAAAACGGGCTGACTTACTTATAGTAATGACACACTGGGGAAAACCTCGGCAAACAAGAGAGGTCACGAAACGCCAGCAATTTTTTGCCCATGCATTGGTTGACGCCGGTGCAGACCTTGTTCTCTGTCAACGACTTCATATGCTACAGGGAACTGAAATTTACCAAGGGAAACCGATTGTCTACAGCTTAGCCGACTTTGTTTATGGCAACTATGACAAACAATACACAAGGATTATTGCTCCCAAAATGACCTTCTGCGATGGTGAACTAAAACTGATTGAGCTGATACCGGTTTGGGTGGGTAATCCTGAAGCTAAATATCAGCCCAAAATCTTGAATGGTGAATTGGCAAAACTTGCACTTGAAAATTATCAGGTTCTTTGTAAAGAGTTAAACACAGAGATGGTAATAGAATCAAGCAAGGGGTTTATCTATCCTAAGCCAACAAAAAGCCATAGCAAACAAGACGCTTTTGGCATTGGTGATTATGTTGAGAAAACCCGTGGTGACAGATCTCAAAAGGTAATCTATCTTCTCGATATTTCATCCAGTATGAGCAGACAGAACAAACTAAAACTCGCTGTCTCAGCTTTGAAAGATGCAGTTAACATGCTAAAACCAGACGATCAATTTAACCTTATCACCTTCGACTCTGACGTTCACCCGTACTCAAAAAGTATGTTGGCNGCNACTCCAGAGAACCTTAGCACTGCCTGCCAATTCTTAGATCAGTTGCAACATGGTTCCGGCACGAATCTATCTGCTGCAATTGAGGACGGCCTAAAGCTAACACCTTCAACTCTGGTAGTTGTGTCCGATGGTACCCCAAGTCGTGGAATAAGGAATCCGGATCAGATTTGCCAGATGGTTCGCCGCTGGAATATGTCTCAAACCAGGATTATGACCATTGCGCTTGGTGGTGATCATTCCGATGATGACGTTGAGTTATTACAGCAACTAGCCAGTGACCACAATGGAAAGATGGTCTTGATCAATATCAAGTAACTAAAAATTCTATTTAATAAAAAGCTGGATTAACTTCAAACGTTTGAACAAAATAATGGTAATGGAACTAGAAGCCCAAATAGGGCTTCGAAGATGCTAAATCTAGGCTGATCTAAACTTCCGTGACAGAAAATTTTCATGAACCGACCGCTCCACAAGCCCTACAATGGCCTAACAGCCAAATCCCTTTTAATTGCTGTCTTCATTTTTCCTGTTAATGTATTCTGGATTATTCAACTCGAAGTCGTTCGATACACTCATCCAACCTTGGTCCACCCATTGTCAAATGTCATTTTTATTGTCTTTTGGCTTGTCATAGTTGGTTATAGCCTTAAAATTATCTCTCCCAAAATTGGCCTTACCTCACAAGAGATCCTAACGGTTTACATTATGTTATGCGTCGTTTCTTCACTCTGTTCGCATGATATGATTGAGATTTTGGTTACATTGATGGGACACCCATTTCGTTTTGCAACATCAGAAAACGAGTGGCGTGCCCTATTTTGGCGTCAGTTGCCAGAGTGGTTGGTAGTAAATGATGAAAAAGTTCTAAAAGGTTATTACGAAGGGGCTTCCTCGTTGTATGTCAAGGAAAACTTGACTGCCTGGATTATTCCATCTTTGTGGTGGATTACCTTCATATTCGTTCTGTTAACCGTTATGCTTTGTATCAACATAATCTTGAGAATTCAGTGGACGGAACGGGAAAGATTAACCTACCCTATCATCCAACTTGCGCTTGAAGTCACCGATCAAAAACTTACCTTTTTCAGAAATAGACTGATGTGGTTTGGCTTTGCACTTGCCAGTTTGATCAGCATTCTGAACTTACTTAACTCTATATTTCCCGAGTTGCCTTATATACCGGTTAAACGACAATCCATCAATCAATATTTCACCAGCCGACCTTGGAACGCAATGGGAGGTGTCCGCGTTGCGTTCTACCCATTTGTTATCGGTATCAGTTTTTTGATTCCTTTAGACTTACTATTTTCCTGTTGGTTCTTCTACTGGCTTTATAAAACAGAGTTGATGATTGGTAAAATTATTGGAATGTCAAATTTACCCAGATTTCCATATGCCAATGAACAAGGGTTTGGTGCTTACATTGGCCTATTAGTGTTCACTTTCTGGGCAGGAAGATCACATTTTAAAAATCTACTACATCATTTTTCAAACCTCCATCATGCAAAGATAGAAGAAGGTAACGATAATAATGAGCCGATTCCATACCGTTTAGCTTTTTTAGGTATTATAATTGGCCTTGCATTTCTAACGATTTTTTCGTACAAAATAGGTATGGCATTTTGGGTCATCCCAATATTTTTTACCATTTATTTTTTGCTAGCAATTATGATTTCTAGACTTCGGGCGGAACTTGGATTTTTGGTACACGATTTGCACAGAATCGATCCACATAGTATGATCATTACTGGGGTTGGAACACGTAGACTTAACACAGGAACCTTAATCACATTTTCGGTGTATATGTTTTTTAATCGTGCTTATCGTGCTCATCCAATGCCCCAGCAACTTGAAGCACTAAAAATTTCAAGTGTTCAGAATATCAATTCTAAACAAGTCGCTATTTCAATTTTAGTTGCAACTTTTATGGGATCAATCGTAACGTTTTGGTTGCTTCTCGATAATTATTATCGGCATGGAGCTGAATCAGGATATTACGGGCCTTGGGCACTGGGCTTCGGTCGTCAAGTCTACAACCAACTTGCAGGCTGGATGAATTATCAACAGGATAACGATTTACTTGGCATGAGTTTTGCCGGAATTGGCTTGGGTTTGACATCAGCATTAATGATTCTTCGCGCCAGATTTTTGTGGTGGCCACTTCATCCACTCGGTTATGCGATGGCAAACAGCTGGGGGATGTCAAACTTATGGAGTTGTCTTTTAGTTGTTTGGTTGATTAAGTTCCTCATTCTTCGCCATGGAGGCTTGAAATTGTATCGTCGTGCTATCCCATTTTTTCTAGGAATGGCCTTAGGAGATTATATCTTTGGAGGGACTTGGAGTATCGGAAGTATATTAACAAACACCACATTATACCAATTTTGGCCATAAAAAAACACAATTCAAGGAGAAATGTTTTGAAATTCGAAAGCAAGTTGGTTGGTGAATTCTTCGAGATGCAAAAGGAAATCGATCGTCTTTTTGACTCTTTTACGAAATCATCTTCAAACGTTCCAACCGAAGCCGGATTATGGCAACCGCCAACCGATATTTACGAAACAGCAGATAGCTTCGTTGTCAAAATGGAAGTTGCGGGAATTAAACCTGATGAAGACGTAAAAATCGAGATTGAAGGTAACAAACTTCTTATTCGAGGTAATAGGCAGGATAGGACTGAGCTCAAAAAACAGCATTATCACCAAGCCGGTCTAAACTATGGTCTGTTTGAACGAACCGTGGTACTTCCCAACGTTTTAGAACAGGAAGTGACACCAACTGCCACCTATGAAAATGGTTTTCTTGAAATACATATTTTGAAGGAAAAACATAAGACAACAGAAATTGTAGTGGTTGAATTGAGTGACGCGAGGCTAACCCCAGATTTGGAACGAAAGGAACTTATAACAGATGAGTCAGAATAGTGAAACCCAATTAGATAATAATGGCAACACTGAAAGCGAAGAAAATGTTGATATTGCAGAGGATTTTCCTATTATTCCGATTTCTGGAGATCTTGTTGTTTTCCCTCATATGCCGCCTATCCCTCCATTTTCACCTCACCACATTGCTCTATCTGGAGTCATGGTTGCTGCCGCCGTTGAGGACGCCATGGTGAACGGTCCACGGTCACTTTGTATCTTTCACCATAGTGAGGATAAAGACACTGATAATTTAGCTAAGGATGATCTCAGTCCAATTGGATCCTTAGTCCAAATTGTAAAATATAAAAAAGATGGTGAGAATGTTCTTTTTCTTGCACAAGGACGCTCAAGAGTTAAAATTGAAGAAATAACACAAAAAACGCCATTCATGAAGGCAAGAGTAACTATTATNGAAGAAGAAGAATACGAATTAGACGACCAGAGTGAAGCNTTACTTCGTAGTATTNTTGATTTATTTACACAGATTGTTGAAACTTCGCCACATTATCAAGAAGAATTCGCTATAGTTGTTCAAAATATTGATAGCCCNGGTCGTTTAACTGATTATGTTGCTTCGGTCNTATCGCTTAAAACTNAAGATCGACAAAAAGTGTTAGCTGCAGTAAATGTGTTGGAAAGGATGGAAACCCTNCTGCCTATTCTAACAAAAGAATTAAANGTTGTAGAACTTGAAACCAAGATCCAATCTGACGCACAGGCAGAAATCAGTGATNTGCAACGAGAGCATTTTTTACGTGAACAGATGCGGGCTATCCAAAAAGAACTTGGTGATAGCGAAGATATNTCGGTAGAGATTGAGGAAATGCGGCAGAAANTTGNGGAGATTAATATGCCGGAGAAAGCNCAAAAAGCTGCTGAACGGGAGATTAAGANACTTTCACAGATGCAATCATTCTCTCCTGAAGCTACTGTGTGNCGGAACTATCTGGATTGGTCGTTAAATCTNCCTTGGGATAAGAGTACTGAAGACTCTCTNGATATTGGCAAAGCACAAAAAATTCTGGACGAGGATCACTATAATCTAATCAAAGTTAAAGANCGTATTCTNGAATTTCTAGCAGTGCGCTTNTTAAACCCCGAAGCCAANGGGCCAATTCTTTGCTTTGTCGGTCCCCCNGGCGTTGGGAAAACCTCNCTTGGGAAATCGATTGCNCGGTCAATGGGACGACAATTTGTCCGAATCTCACTNGGAGGAATTCGTGATGAAGCCGAGATTCNCGGACATCGACGAACCTACATAGGTTCCATGCCAGGGCGAATTATTAAAGGGTTACGTCAAGCTGANTCAAATAATCCTATATTTATGCTTGATGAAATAGATAAGCTAGGATCTGACTTTCGCGGAGACCCTAGTTCCGCNTTGCTCGAAGTCCTCGATCCAGAACAAAANAACTCATTTGTTGACAATTATCTGGATGTTGATTTTGATTTATCCAAGGTGATGTTCATTGCCACAGCCAATCAAATGCACACAGTACCGCCNGCTTTACGNGANCGCATGGAAACACTAGAACTGCTAGGTTACACAACAAACGAAAAGGCAATGATTGCNAAGCAATATCTTATCCCACGCCAACTCGACCAAAATGGTCTTACCAAGGCAAATCTGACATTTAGGAAATCAGGAATACTGAGTNTAATTGAATCCTACACACGGGAATCAGGACTCCGTAACCTTGAACGAGAGCTGGGAACAATTTGCCGAAAAGTNGCACGTAGTNTTGCACAGGGAGAANNACGGAAAACAATTGTCACTGCCAAAAAGATAGATCAGTATTTGGGACCAGTCGAGTTTCATCCAGAAATTGCTGAGCGTAATGGTGAAATCGGCGTAGCAACTGGTTTGTCCGTAACCCCACATGGAGGAGAAATTCTATTTATCGAGGCAACGGTAACTANAGGCGAAGGAAAACTGATGCTAACNGGGCAAATTGGCGATGTAATGCAGGAATCGGCCAAGGCAGCAATGAGCTGTGTNAGTNCGAAATCTGAGGAGCTTAATTTCGATCCCAATTTTTTTAAGGAACACGACTTTCACATNCATGTACCAGCAGGAGCCATCCCCAAGGATGGGCCATCCGCAGGTATCACGATTGCNACNGTTCTCGTTTCATTAGCCACNAAAAGAGAGNTATCTCCAGATGTCGCTATGACGGGTGAAATTTCATTGCGAGGNCGCGTTTTNCCAATTGGCGGATTGAAGGANAAAGTCCTAGCCGCTAAGCAAGCAGGAATCAAAATGATCATCGCACCTGAAAAAAACCAGAAAGATCTGATTGAAATTCCAGATGATGCTAAAGAAGGNCTTGATTTTGNTTTCGTCAATCAAATCGATCAAGTTTTNAAAAAAGCGTTGNAGATCTAAGNAGAAAANAGAGCCGCATNNTAATGTCTGTTNCGTGTTCTTANTNCGNCATGTTAATCTATTGTTACCATCTCTGTTTGGGTTTGACAAAANCCCTTNATCNTGCNCTTNTGCCATCCANATNAATCNGTTGTTTCGGAGAAAGNATAACCCATGTNAANTCTTAAACTGTTGGTGTTCATCGGAANTGAAGGTATTTACCATGACCATNTCGGCCAAGGGAAATTNATTGCTGACATGCTATCCCAATCTGATGGGATTTCNGCTGATGTNGAANNAAATNACCANATCTTGNCTGACAANCTTGATGACTACGANGCATTGCTCTTCTANACGGATATTGGTGTCTTAACTTCAGNCCAAGAAANCAANCTTTTNGACTTTATCAATCGGGGAGNCGGATTCATCGNTCNACATACAGCCGCNGCTTCATTTCGTGAGTGTGAAGGTTATCATGACATGCTAAACGCATTCTTTGATGGGCACAGNAANTATATGGATTTTACTGTCAATATNATTGATAACAAAGAACCAATCACTCAGGGACTAGAAGATTTTGTCGTTACTGATGAACTATANTATTTAAAACATGATCCAACAANATCCCACCACTTGATGGAAGCTTACGATCCCGCNAAAGACGAAGTTCATGTTATAGCNTTTACGCACGAATANGGAAACGGACGTGTTTTTTATTTTGCCCTTGGTCATGNCATGGNNGCAANAAAAAACCCAAGCTTTCAGAAAATCCTTCNTCGAGGCGTATTATGGNCAGGACAACNATTATAAGANGTTTAGATACATCCTCTAGATGTTGCATAGCCACATCAGCACACCTGATTCCTCAAAGATTAAATTCGCCGNAGAGNTAACAATAACTCTGAAGTNTCTCCTNTATAAAATCAGAAAAAGAGGNNATNCATTAAATATTAACTAGGGAAAGAAGATTTCCCTAGTACCCATCTTGGAATCAGCATCAGACAAATTGATCGNTTCNATTCTAATCTCAACANACCCCGANAATTATACTTGCACAAACTCGATCAAAACACCGTCCGGATCTTCGGCACANACGACNCCCGCAGCATCTGGTGCAGCAATCGNTTCCGCAAGAAACGTTACNCCGNTTTGTTTTAGNTCCNTCACAGTCTCNTGCACATCCTCAACAAAAATAGTCAACCAACGGACTCCAGGATTAAACTCATTAAATANNGGTTCNGGTGGTAACTCGATATCTATTAGTTTAATCAGTGTATTTCCCGCNTGCAGCCGTACTTGGCGAAATCCCCTTGGGGCTAATTTCGCTCCTTTGGCCACCTCTGCCGGAATTTTGATATCCATAACCATCTCGAANCCTAANCATTGATGGTAAAAATGAAGTGATTCCTCAAAATTACTGCAGACGATAGCAATATCCACAGTAGGATGTGTTAATTTTAGCACAACGCGAGCTCCTCTTTATATTAAGATGTTAAGGATTTCAAGTTGGATTCTTTAGGAAGATAATACGTTGTCTTGTTGATTAGCGTCAATCACTTTCTAAACGAATTTTCAGATCCATAACACACGATCAACGGGAGAAGCGAATAAACCTCAATATTCCAAACAAGCCGCACTAAAACCCTAGCACAGCTGAAGATACCTGCACCAAGAAGAAGCCAAAAAAAATGGCAGCATTTTGAGAGTCGAATACCACCGACTCTCAGTAGGACGGTCTTAATTTCCCAACTGACAAATATAGAAAACCATAGCTAGCCGAATGTCGATAGACAACTGGCAATGGCACAATCTCCCGGATTAAACAAAAACCCAAAGCAAATGAAGATTATAGGAAGGAAATCCGTTTCTTAGAAAAATATAGCCAAATACAAAATAAATTACATCCTACACTATCGAGTCCCAGCTTGGGCCCATTTCTATAGGATACCAACAAATAAATCCAAAAATCTCCTTCCATTCATTTTCAGCCAATGTAAACCAAAAGAACTACTGTTTGCATCATGTCGTCCCCAGCGATGGCTGAAGCAACTGATACATGACATAGATGATCAATCATTCTCGCTGTTTCGTGACAAAACACGACCGAACACACTGTAACAGGAAATGGAGAACGACAAAAAACATAATAATCAAATTGTAGATGAGCGAGATATTGGTCGGCAAGATACACCAATATTTAAGATGATTGGCTATGATAAAGTAGTTATTTACTGGTATCAGTATTAAGCCAATGGTGACATCTAAACGTCACACCTGCACGCGAAGTTTGAAGATTCTGATGTGTTTGATCATAAACATAGTTTNGCAACAATTNCTT
Source organism: Candidatus Poribacteria bacterium (assembly GCA_002729415.1). Taxonomy (GTDB): domain Bacteria; phylum Poribacteria; class WGA-4E; order WGA-4E; family UBA9662; genus UBA9662. The sequence continues at coordinate 55,770 of PBXZ01000141.1, forward strand.
CATGATGTTTGAAAACACTCAAAGTCTGAAAATATAAAAGAATTTGAAAGTAAATGCTTATTCTACTATCATATTTAACGTGTCAATTTTTTCTAATCGATTAAAAATTCTATGTACATAATCAGCGGGGTAAAATGAAAATAACTGACATCGAAACATTTATTGTTGATGCTGGCTGGCGGCCTTGGATCTTTGTCAAGATGCTGACTAACGAGGGAATTACCGGCTATGGTGAATGTAGTGATGGGAGATCCCCACAAGGAGTAAAGGGTACAATCGAAGATTTAAAACCTTTGCTCCTTGGCCAAGANCCAAGAGCATACGAGATGCGATTTTGGGATATGCTACGGGGAACACGCCAAAGTCTTGGAGGNATTGCCGCCAAAGCCATTGCGGGACTAGAGTGTGCTCTGATTGATATTAAGGCTAAAGCNTTGGGTATTTCTGTGGCTGAGCTATTTGGAGGCCCGATGCGTGATCAGATTCGCGTTTACTGGTCGCACTGCGGAACATCCCGCGCCATGCATTCCGATATCATTGGGACACCACCCATCAGAACGATGGAGGATATTACTAAACTTGGGTATGAAGTCGTAGAACTTGGATTCACCGCGCTGAAAACTAATATTGTTATTCCCGGAGATCCTCCATCAGTACACTTTCACGGTTTTGGNGGTAGTTTGGGCACAACCGATCAGGTCGTAACAACTGATCTTTTACAAAACATTGAGAAACTCATGTTTACCTTTCAGGAAGCTGTCGGCCCCAATGTGGATCTCTGCCTTGATCTAAACTTCAACTTTAAAACAGAAGGATGCCTGCGAATTGCTAAGATGTTGGAACCTCTGGATCTATTATGGCTAGAGATCGATATGTACGACCCAAAAGCTTTGCGCCAAATTAAAGAGTCAACAACAACTCGGATCTGCTCTGGAGAAAATCTCTTTTATATGCGGGATTTTATTCCCTATTTTGAGTTGCATGCTGCCGATGTTATGATGATTGATGTCCCCTGGAACGGATTTTCACAGTCAAAGAAAATCGGAGACCTAGCAGAAGTGTACCAGATTAACATTGCACCTCATAACTATTATAGCCATCTGGCAACCCATATTAGCGCCAGTTTGTGCGCGGTGTTGCCTAATGTCCGTATCATGGAAATAGACATCGACGACGTTCCATGGAAAGATGATCTGGTGACGGATACGCCAGAGATTATTAATGGCTACATGACAACACCAACCAAACCAGGGTGGGGGACGGAACTCAACGAGGAAGCTATTAGCAATCATTTGTGGGAAAACAAATCAGCCAACTGGTAGGAGTAACCATTNGAAGAATAAAAACTGGTGGTTACTCATCTAGTAAGAGACAAAAATAGTGGGACAGCTAGGAAACAAGTTACGTAATTAGAAATTCCAGTTTTTGCAGATAAAATCACATCAGTAACCCAGACACTTACTGGCTCGGTCGAAGTCTTTCTGTATGTCATCTGGTACCAGATCTAATCACTTTCAAAGTGCAACTTCANCGATAAAGACAGTTTATACTGGTCAGGGCAATTAAAAAGNCCTAGATTCCTCCTGTAATTTTAGTAGGAGTTTCTATCACTTTGGAATCACTAGATTCAATATTTGCAAAAGCGGGATTTGTACCGACTCCTTTTAACAACCCAGAATCTAGAAAAATCCGTGCTTACAAAGCTTATATTCTTTAATTTGNATTTGAACTTTTCTCAACATACCATTAATTATGGAAGCAGCCAATAACTTGCTAAAATGGTCATTTCGACGCCTCTAAAAATTCCCGATTGGATGTTCTTGCTGCAGATCTACTTTTTAGCTGTGCTTGTAATCCCTGTAACAGCTAAAAAAGAACCAATTGAATTGGCGCGAATCGAAGCGAGAGAAAAATTCTACCAATGTATTGAAGACGGAAAAGAAATTAGTGCTGCAATTCGCTTGTTTAAACAGATAAGTCAGACTAATGGAAAATATGAAGGGATTTGGAACCTGCGGCCACAAAATNAGCTTATTGGAGTTGGGAGACAGGCCAAATCCCAATCCAAAATTACTTGGCGTGGTTTAGCATCGGGTTTGTCTTCTCCTTCAGCACCTTGCTTTTAGGAATATATANAGAGAGGAATCCTAACACTCTGGCGGTTCATGTCTACTTCGCACAACTCATCTACTTTGCGATGGTAAGTTTTGGGAAATAAATACATGGAAAAGACAATAGCTTTGCAGATAGAGCCACATGACTATATAANGATTAGCGATTGGACTGATAATCATTGCCGCCTGGAGCGCGCAAACTTTTTTTTTACTGAACAGTGAGTTTTCAGGGATTTATCTCTGCCTGATTCCACTGATGATAATTCTACAGACCTTTCTCTATACTGGACTGTTTATTACCACGCATGATGCTATGCATGGACTTGTGTTACCGAAACACCCTACTCTGAACAACTATATTGGATGTTTAGCGGTGCTATTATACGCACTTTTTTCCTATACTAAGCTACGCAAAAAGCATCAAGAACATCATAAATTTCCCGCCAGCAACAAGGATCCAGACTTTTATGACGGCAAACACAAGAATTTTCCAGTCTGGTATGTCAATTTCTTGAGTAACTACTTGAGCCTGTCTCAGATTCTAGGTATGGCAATTATATTCAATATTCGGAAACACCTTCTCGGCATTTCTACATCCAACCTGCTGTTATTTTGGGTTGTCCCAGCTATCTCAAGCACACTCCAGCTATTTTATTTCGGAACCTATTTGCCCCATCGTGAATTGGCATCGGGATACACTGATCGCCATCGTGCTAGAAGCAATAGCTATTCTGTCTTCCTCTCATTCCTCACTTGTTATCATTTCGGTTACCATTGGGAACACCATGCTTATCCTCAAATCCCATGGTGGCAGTTACCTCACACTAGGAAATAGAAAAAACTTTAAACCAATATATCTAACACAAAAAAATGCCTATCATGTTTACCTATTTAAAAAGAATCACCTGATAGGCATATCATCAGCAATTCCATTCATAACTTCAGATCGCCGATGAAGAATGAAGTCACGAACACTGTTGAAACTAGTTGGCTGTTTATTCCCTCAATCTCCCTCAGAAAAGTCAACCGCTGTTCCTTCAGAAAAGGCCCTCATCATTAGCCGAACGCACGTTTCAATAATGGCTGACGGTTTCTACATGGGAATAAATTACCTAGATTGTTGTCATTAACTGTCACTTTGCGTAGGCACAACGAAGAACAGGCGAACCTGCTTGGTTAAAAGCATAACTCATGAATTGGCTCATCAAGCTGGAATCCTGCTGGTTATTATTGAGAGTATGGGTTACCTTTAGGGGGAAGCCCCATTTCAATGCCTTTCGGCTTTTAGTATTTTCCAATGGGCATTTTGCGATCAGTTCTAAGCTGAAAACCAAAAGAACTCTTGAGGCAATGTAACATGTTATTCATGATAAACACTTGTTTTTAATCGTTTGACTTGGCCAAAATGAAATGCAGGTATAATACAATGAAAACTTCGTCTGATTTTATACTTAGTTAGCCAGATAGAATCAACCGTTATCCTAACAGAGATTGATTCCTCTAACAGTTCCACGAATCTTTTAATAACTGCTACCATGGAATTCTATAGCCATGCTACAATAATTCTGTTTATAGCACTTTTTACCACTATAATCCGGGTTAGCAAGAAAGCAATGAACCAATGAATCGAATTAATCTAGAGCAAGCTATTGAAATCGCACACTCTAAATATAAATCCAAACAATATCATCAAGTAAAACAAATCTTGCAACAGATTCTTCAACATAGTAATGAGAATATTAATGTGTACCTTCTGATGGGTAACGTACACTATTGTTTAAGTGAATATCAACAGGCAGTTGAAATATACAGCTATGTGACAAAAATAGCACCGGATATGGCTGCAGTTCATGTCAACTTAGGTAATTCATATGCCAAATTAGAATGCTTTGATAATGCAATCATTTCATATGAAAAAGCGATTGCTATTGATCCTAGTTTTCTGAAGGTAGCTTGCCGTAATTCGGTCTACGTTCATTCTATGAATCAGCAAATAATACCTGCCCTTGAAATGTGTGGTGAGGTTCTAGATAATAGTTGTGATTCTAATAGTCTAAACGTTACTTTAGGTAGTAAATGTAACAGGTCTAATCCAAGTCCTACTTATTCATCGTATGTCAATATATATAACAAATTGCACATTGATGGAGATTTGAAAAATGGAATACGACCTGAAGAAATGTATATGGGAATCAGTACAATACCATGGATTGTTGCTATAAAGGATTTGGTCGATTTAACTAACTCTAACACTCTATTGGATTATGGAAGTGGGAAAGGGATTCAATACAAGACCGTGCTACCAGAAGACGAAAATCACACGGAGTACCAAAACCTTAGAGACTATTGGAAAGTGAGTGAGATCCACTGCTATGATCCTGCTTATCCACCGCATCAGAATCTCCCAAATCGGCAATTTGATGGTGTGATATCAACGGATGTCTTAGAGCATTGTCACCAAGAAGATATGAAATGGATCATTGATGAAATTTTCAGCTCGGCGAAAAGATTTGTTTTTGCAAACGTCGCATGTTACAAAGCTTCCAAATCGCTACCAAACGGCAAAAATGCCCATTGTACTATCCGCCCTTCTGTCTGGTGGGATGTGGTATTAAAGTCTATCGCCCAGAATTATCCTGAAGTAAAATATTGTGTATTGGTAAAATACATTTGGTCGGATATCAAAGGCGATGAATCTGTGTTTCAAGTACTTAGTAATTTAAAACCTCCTGAGCTAGCTGAAATAGAATTGAGCCCTTCCTCTGCCACGATACGCCAAATACGTCAGGAACGCGAAGATCTCGTACCGTATACCCTTCACGGAAAGGATGAAAGAGTGTACTATCCTTTGGTGGAAGTAGCGGTTGATCGAAAATCAACTGTTTAGGAATTACGCAGTCGAGGAGTGAATTGGCTATACGGAGTTGCATGAATATGCAAAAACGTTCTCCCGTACGACTATACCAAGTTTTCTAGTTACTAGCCAAAGGTGTGAAAACAGTTCATATAGATTTCCGATGATTGAAGATCCTGTTCCATATCTCAAAATCCATAATTTTGCTACATTATAGCGAGTAGAGGTATCAACAACCAACAATCAAGAACTACTTAGAGATTGTCATGCTCAACGACATCTTCTTTTCACCGAGCAAAGCTCATCTCTACATCTCGGACACCGAATGGGAACAAGAGATACTTGCCCTCCAACCTCCAAAGCCTCCCAGTCATATATACCCCACAAAAGAAACAAGGACAACAAGATTGACAAAAAACAGAACGCTGTCCATCGCCGCTCGCTTCTCGATTCACAGCACTTGCCTGAAGCCTTCGCTTACGAGACCCAGAGATATCAAATGGTGATTGACGTAAACAACATTTCCACAACCTCCATCACAAGATAAATACCTGCCTCTGTGACTCTGATGTTAATCACCATTACTTCAATAGCACAAGCAGCCGAAGGCAGAGACTACATCCCTAAGTCCGGTTAACCGACGAGCAGGCTTGCGCTTGGATGGAGACCCAGGCGGACATCATCATGTAGATTACTTCGCCATGCTACCCTACGGTATAATCTGGTGCAACGGAGCACTAGCGGAGTTGCGAGACATCCCATCGGCACGCATGTGCATAGTTCCTTTTTTTACCACCAGTAGGTGAGGAAAAAAACGATCCCGCCACTTCCAGAAAGTCAGCAAAAATACACCCTCAAGCACAATCATGACTTTATCACTAGAAGACAACTTTAGTTTCTATCAACGGCGAGGGTAAGTATGGAAGATTGTGTCTTTATCTTCTTACCATCCTGGTTATTAAAGGAAAAACACCAGATTCCATACCTCAACTCTATTCTATGTCACTTGTTGTGAGTTGAACCACTTCTCCTAACCTAGTACCAGTGTAGAAGGCTATGTTGGTAACCAGTAGTCTGGAGTGGGTTATTGTCCCCTACCAAACCGACCTTTAACTGTATTATGCTCCAGAAAAGACCAACCAAGCAGTTTAGGACCTAGCAATTTCATTTCATCTGCTGAGAATGGCTGTTTAGCAGATATAATATCATCTTTGTTGGCT
>PBXZ01000142.1:0-9887 GCA_002729415.1 Candidatus Poribacteria bacterium
TTGTCTTTTCCTTAAGAAGGTCGATTGTGTCAATCATCCGCTTAGCCAGTTGCAAATTAAAGATTGGCTCCTGAGTCTCAGGATCTGGCATTCCTCCCAGGTAGGCCATAGCNGTGGTCGAGTATTCAGTGATCAAGGTCTCAAAATCCAACGGTGGAAATCCAGGTGATTCATTCTTTTTTTCTTCAGCCATTGAAACCTCCNNTTAATTTATGGTTCTTCTTCATCAAATACGATAATTTGTGCTGGCAACTGTCCGGCTTGATTATTATGTGCCGGATTTTCATTCATAGCAAGAAATATAACTCCGTCTGCAGGAGCACCATCGTCATAACGTGACCCAATGGCAAAAATGGTATCTTCAATTTTTCCGATTAGAGCCCCAACATTTGTACCTGGAAGCANAAAATCNTGGCTGGCAATCACGTTTGGAATGCCGTCTGCACCACACCATACGGTACGGTTTCGAGCATCNGGTGACCACGGGCCATCAGCATCAATCACCATTCGTTGCCCTTTTTTGACCCGAACATAACTTTCCTGCCAGACAGGACTGGGACGNACAACCCTGGTAACTGTTAAAGCCATACATGTAACCCCTTAACTTTNACAGAAATATATAAANCTATAAATAACTCTACCGCTGCCGTCATGACATTCCGTTTCACGGTGGCAGCGGTAGAAATTAAAATCCTAGATATACTACTCTTGGGTACGGAGGGTAGCCAGCGTGATCTTATCNTCCTGTACGATTTTATCCGCAACACTCATNCCNTTNACAACNNTACCGAAGACTGAGTATTCTTCATCNAGTGCCAATTCCGTCAAGCAGATGTAAAAATCAGTGGCACTGGAAACGGAAGCTCCAGGCTCCTTTGCCATGGCNACNGTACCTCGAACATGCTTACGATCACTACTTTCTATAGGCAGTTCCTCTGCCTGAAAAACNGGNGCNCCGGCTTGAATTAANAACTNTGGTTCAACACGATAAAACTTGGCTTCGTTGTATCTCCTCCCTTTTACTTTTTTGGCAAANTTNTCAACTGTTTTAGGCGCAATATCATATAACAAATCGATTTCAATTGTACCTTTTTCGGTNTCNANAACNGCAATNGCTTTNTTGTAATCAATTTTNGGTTCTTCTTTTTTTACTGNGNCNTGNNCNTTTCCGCTNCTTTGGGATCGGACTTTAGGNCGNGGTGGNGGACTAGTTTCCTCTTTCTGGCAACTACAAAAAAGAAAACTANTTAACATAAGACAGGNCACAGCTAGGTAAAACCGGTGTTTTTGTAACTGTAACATCTTAATTATTCCTCCAAACGCACAGTTTCCATTACATCACCTTGGCGTAGTTCATCCACNACCTCAATACCCTCGATGACGCTCCCAAAAGATGTATAGCTTCCATCAAGGTGTGACGCCGTAGCCAAACAGATGTAGAACTGACTCCCNGCAGAATCGGGATCTTGAGACCGAGCCATTGCAAGAACTCCCTTACGATGTTTCGGCATTTTTTGACTAAGTTCCACGTTTTGGAATTCACCCGGGATTGACCATCCTGGNCCTCCAGTACCAGTTCCGTCCGGACAACCACCTTGGATGACAAAACCTGAAACGTAACGATGGAATGTAAGTCCATCATAGAATTCTGTGTTAATCAATTTTTTGAAATTAGCAACAGTTTCTGGNGCGGCTTCGGGGTAAAGNTCTAATTTTATGATTCCTTTGTTTGTTGAAATAACAACTGATTCCTCAATCACTTCACTCTCAACCGCCATTTCGGGTTTACCTTTCAATAAAGAACAGCCATGAATAAATATTATTAGAACTAATAAACTGATGATTTTATACTTCATTATGGGTAGATCCCTTGATTCGCCTATAATTATCAACCATGATATCAAACTTTTAACAGCTAGACAAGAATATTATCAATCTAGGCGGCAGCCACAGGAAACCAGAACACAATTATTAACACTCAATTCACCATATAATGTNNAAATAACCAAATGAAGAAGACTGTGTGTTTTATGCTGACCAGAAGTTTATGGTTTGAACCATTGTTCAAACCATGCTAGCGCTGGATCCAGGTGGAATTCGTGNCCACCTTCAAAAACATCCAGCGTGACAAGATTTGCAGCATCAAGCATTTGNTAAAGTTCTAACAATTCGGTATATGCTTCCGCTGCATCGTCAGCGAGGAATTGAGGATCAAGGGTGCCTGCTTGAATCATCAACGGATTAGGAGCAATCAGTGAAGCGATATCAACGTGTTCAAAATCACGTGCCATTTTTGGTACATAACCACAGGTACAATGTGGTTCCTTCAGAAAAGTACCTTTAAACGAAGTCAAGAAACAAGACACACAAGCAGCCTTAACCCGTGGGTCACAGGCTGCAAGATAAAGTGTCATTTCTCCACCCAAACTCAGGCCGGCGCAACCGATTCGATTTGAATCAACTTGCGGCAGCGATTCCAGAAGATCCAGCGAGCGCTGGAGTTCCCACATGCGGTACCCGATTACGGTTGATCCCAGCAGATTAAGCGCTTCATGATCAAATCTGCATTCACCTTGACCAGATGCGGATCTTTCCCCAAAACTGATATGTTCTGGAACCAAGGCGATATAACCAGCTTCTGCGAAAGCATGCGGGTATTTGTAATAAGCACCTTCTTCTTCAATCACTTGGTTGATACCGTTACCATGTCCTGGTGGACAAAGTAGGGTTGGCAAAGGAGAAGAACAATTTTCAGGTATAAAAAGATAGGCAGGAACAACCAATTCAGGTAAAGTCTGGTACTGGATTTTCTTCATCGTATAATTATTGTACTTGACTTCATTTATGATCTGCATTTCAGGCGTTTTAACCGGCAGATGGTCGATCGATAAAAGCTCCAACACGCGTTGTCGCGCGCTCTCCTTCCATTCCCCAAATAGTTCGGGCGTATTCCCACAGAATTTCATCTGCCGAGAGTGTTCGGCATAAAATCCCTTCAAATAGTTACGGAAAGCGTTTTTGGTGAAATCAGAATCAAACTGAGCTGCTAGCATAAATACTACCCCTTTTTCTTTTGAACTAACATTTATAGAATATCAATGCCAGAAAACGTAAACTGGTATCTGCATTATTAAACCAATAATCGTCCATCCTCCACCAATAACAAATTCACCTAATATCAAGCCGAGGAAAAGCGGAGTGAAGCGACGAAACATGCCTAAACCGCCATGTTTCAGAATCAACCATTTTGCTAACCAACTTATGAAAAACGAAAACCAAAGCCACTTTAAAGTAAAAGAGTTACCGAAAGGATAAGCAACTGGATGGAATGGCAACCAAATCCATCGCAATCGCATGATCATCAGAACTAAGGTCAATAAAAAGCCTATCATCATAAACACGGTACCAGGGATATCTGTACCTGTTGGATGACTAATCCAATTTTCTAACCGTTGTAGCGATTCACCACCCCATCGCGAACGTAGCGCTCCCATTCTATAGGAACTATCGAGCAATATCCAAAAAGATACAACAGCCCCCACAATAATCGCTAACATCATGGCCCATATGAGTCGACCTGTCGGTTGAAATGATGTACCAGACGCCAGTTTGAATCCTTCAAGTTGGTGGGGCATCATATGTCCCCGTTGAGCACGTGTAAATCCCCAGAACAAGGATATTACGCTCAAAGTTGGCATGCCAAGTCGTTTGGGNCCAAGTGAGGTNAGCATGATGGCGTCTGGTCCTCGCCAGTATAATTCATGTGCTGGATGTCCCAGTTCAGCCCGCATGCGTGTGACGGTTATCGAAAGAAGGAAAAANATGCCGAAGAAAAGGACAGCCATCCAAATCAACATACCCGCCTGATAAGATAAGATAACCAGTAATGACATACCGCCTATCAATCCAATGACAGCGATAGGATACGGCATTGGTTCGGCAGAATCAATGCCGTAATTTCGGAAGAAGATAGATTTAACCATTGATTTCAGATGAGATCTGCTCATCCAGAGAGTGAGAGCACCAATGCACAGATAGGATCCAGACGATTGGGCTTCTTCGTAAGGAAAATTAGGAAGACTTTTCCAGCCAGCAATACTTCCCAAAACATTTTGTCCTTTCCAAAATAGAAAGAAGAACCAACATGAGAATGAGAGATCTAGCGGAATGAAGAAAGCCAACCCGATAGCAAAAGGGAACAAACGAAGGCGTACGCGACCAATAGCATTCCATGGTTTTTGGTCAAAAAGATTGGTAATCTCAGCGTAAAACGCGATTTCTGGGACTGCAGGGAAGATGTAATGGAGACTATTTATCATGTTCAACCCTCCGGCAATGCCAAAACCTAACCACAAGATACGACTTCTGAATAGGCCAGAATCAGAAGGCTTTATCATCCCAATTGGCAGTTGAATAATCGGATAGGTCAGCTTTTCGTGTTCTGTCCATTGTTTTCGGAATAGGCTATTCAGACAAACCATCACGAATCCCATCGTCGTCAGGAACGCTGTCCATCCCAGGACTGGTCGAGCCCANCCCTTAATATGCGTTAAAGTATAAAAACTTGATTCACCGCGATAGTATCCCTCTAAAACGACCATGTCATCAACTGTCAGCCATCGGGGCAGATGATGCCAGAAAAGCTGTCGCCATTCATTTTCAGGGGTAGCGAACCAAAAGGGATGGCCCAGAACCTGAATCAGGACTTGGATGGTGTCAAATCCACCCACTGCTGTGGCCAACGAAAGCATGGTNTAGACAGTGACAAATTCTGCTGGNCGCAAAGCCTGTTGAGGAAAAATAATTTGTATTACCTTGTTCANCAGGATAAGTACAAACAGTGTAAAGACGACATTATANAAGAGAGANAGTGTGGCTGGNGGNCCTCCCCAAATAAGACCTCGGTGAATTGACCAGTANGCGTTTGGTGGAATCAGTAACAGGGCAAGAACAATGCTGCGTCCTGTTACGCCTGATGGTTGGCGCAAGTCAGNTTNNGAATTNNGGGCTGGTNTCATAGAAACAGGGACTCATANACCAATATNCAATACAANTTTTGCTTCATATTCAAGNAGNTCGAAATCATCCAGAGNGCTTTTCTTGCGTAACAGTTAAAATCTGATTGCCCGGTACTCGATTAAGTTGTTGAGTCGTTCCATTTGGCCAGNGAATTTCAAGTTGATCAATCTGTTTAGCTTGTCCCAAACCAAAATGAAGTCGGAGNTCANTTTGACTCAGGTACCCGGAACCACTTTTCACNTCGCGAATNTGNATCTGTTGNTCGANTTTAATTTTTACCCGTGTNCCGATGGCGCTNTGATTATCGGAAGTACCTATCAACTTGAGNATGAACCAGTTGCTGGTATGTTCCGTNACGTTCCACAAAATGACAGGGTGATCATTGAGATTGGAAACAACGATATCAATGTCGCCATCGTTGTCCAAATCGCCGAAAGCACTCCCNCGGCTGACCTGCTNTTGCTCNAGCATTGNTGCTGACNGATCGATAAATGCTCGGCCTTTTTGATTNATAAAAACCTGATTACGTTGCGCATAAGTACCAATAGGATCAATATCAGANATATTGTGGTCAAGGTGTCCNTTAGCAATAAAGAGGTCCTGCCAACCGTCATTGTTCAAATCCACAAAATCGACTCCCCAAGCCAGATAAGGCAAACTTTTTTCTCCAATCCCCGTGGAAAAGCTNACTTCGTTAAAGAAAGCGTTTTGCTCATTCTGNTACAAACTNTTGGTNTGATCCTGAAAATTCGTCACTACAATATCAAGNTCGCCATCGTTATCAAAATCACCAAAATTTGTTCCCATACCACTATAAGGACGCCCTTCCATGCTTAACGCCACGCCGGCAAAAAGGGCGATGTTTTGAAAGGTTCCTTTCCCGTTGTTCTGGTACAGAAAATTCGGAGTTGTATCGTTAGCTACAAATATATCGGGATCNCCATCATTNTCNTAGTCACCCCACACNACACCTAATCCCTTTCCTGTTGGTGCAAATAGACCTGCTGATTGTGTTATGTCGNTAAACGTACCATCTCCATTATTCCGGAAAAACGAATCTGATTGTCCTGGTAAGGCTTCAGGAGTGCAATAAGTGGAAACGCCTTGATNTGTACATTTCGGATTTTNTTCTANATTAAATTGTACATAGTTAACGGTGTACAGGTCTAAATCGCCATCATTNTCATAATCGGCAAATGCGCAACTGGAACTCAGCTGGTTGCCATCAACCTTCGCTTGACGAGCAACGTCTNTGAATGTTCCATCTCCTTTGTTTTGGTAGAGAACATTAGCCCCGAAGTTGGCAACGTACAGATCAAGGAACCCGTCGTTGTTATAGTCNCCTACGCAACAACCCAGACCGTAACCCGTNTCACCAACTCCTGCCAGATCCGTAATATCGACAAAGTCCGTATCATCGTTGCGAAATAACCTGTTACGGTGTGAGTTGTTAGTGTCCGAACTTTGTAAACTATTGCCATTGACAAAATATAGATCNAGATCATTGTCGTTGTCATANTCAAATAGTGCGACCCCGGAACCNAGCGGTTCCAANAAGTATTTTTCCCCACTCGCACCGTCAGTATGTTGAAANGGGAGAGGCTGGAATTCAAATCGTACTTGTGGTTGAGNAATATCCGCTTTGGCTGNTTGGATNTGAGCCANGGAAAGNCACCANCCGAAGNAAGTCAGAAACGTNAGATGTCGCAGTGCCGGAAAATTCATTTATCCAATTTTTGCTGNATTTGNCGCCAGCCTTCTTGGTAAATTGAATTTTCCGGAGACAAAGNCANCGCCTTTTTCATCGCTGTCTCGGCTTGCAAATAATCACCTAATCGAAAACAAATCAATGCCAAGGTATTATAGTAATTCGCAGATTCAGGACTCAATTCTATCGCCGTTTGGGCGTAACTGACCGCTTGNTTCAATTGCCCCTGCTCTCTGCCATAAAGTTGTGCTAAGGCATTATACACCTGTGGCACCTTAGCCCCATGTTGTATGATTGTCAAGTATGCTTGTTCGGCTTCTTCAAATTTGTTTTGATCTTCATAAATCAGCCCCATTCGATAATAGGCCTGATNNTATTCAGGATCAAGTTCAATCACACGTTTGTAGGCGTTCANAGCCAAATCAGNCATGTTATCTTGGTAATCGTAGGACAAACCCAAGTTATAGTTTGCTTCAACATTAGTCGAATCAACTTCTNTTGCTGACCGGTATATTTTACTGGCTTCAGCATAATGTTTCTGATNGNGTAAAATTCGGCCGATTTTGAGGTAAGGGTCAAGAAANTNGGGTCTANTGGCAATAGCTTTCCGATAATATTTNAGGGCGAGATNCTGCTGGTCTGTTAATAGGTAGATCAATCCCAACCCNGCATGAGCTTCNGCCAAGTTCTGATCCAATNCTAACGCCTGTTTNTGAGCNGAAATCGCCAGATCATATTNCTGAGTCATTGTATAAGCTAAACCNATACCNTTATAGGCTTCGACCTGTTTAGGATTTAGCCCGATAGCNTTTTGATATTCTTTNATTGCTTCTTTNAAATTTTTATGTTTGAGGTATATCTGGCCAATGTTCGATTTGATAGCGGCACGTTCCAGTTGGTCACGACTCTGTTGAAACACTCCTCGTAGTTTATTAATCGGGTCAATTTGTGACTTCAAATTCTGGTACTGAGTCATCTGTTGTTGCGCTTTTTCCACCTTTCCTTGACGAAAATATGCCTGAGCCAGGTTGTAGGAGGATTCAACCAGTTCTGGATTCTGTTTGAGTGCTATCAGGTAAGCAGAGATGGCTTTGTCCCATAGATTCTGCTGACCGTAAAGCATACCTAACTGGTGATGTGCCTGGGATAGTTGAGGTTGGATGGTGATGGCCCGTTTTTGTTGAGAAACGGCTTCATCCCTTTTGCCTTGATTAGCATAAACAACCCCTAACCGGTGATGAAACATAGCATTACCGTCATTTATGTCAATTGCTGTTTGGTATGCTGATTCCGCTTGGTCATAACGGTAAAGTTGTGCGTAAGAGCTGCCGAGTGCTGCATGGTATTGCGGTAGATCAGGAGAAATGTCAATCGCATTTTTGTAAGCAGAGATGGATTTTTCAAACTCCTCCTGACCAGCTAAGCTCAGTCCCAAGCCGAAGTAACCATCCCCTCTCTTAGGATCAATCTCAATTATCCGCTGGTATTCAANCATTGCTTGTTCAAATGCTTCCAGCAACAAATAAGTTCTGGCCAATGCCAACCGAATTTCAACNTGNTTCGGATTGACTTCCAACTGAGTCCGATAATTTTGTATTTGATCAGTGAACGATNTTCCATTTTGAGCGGTACTGGTCCTGCATAAATTGACCATACCCAAGAAAAGAAGTAGAAGGAATCCAACCTTGGATNGAAGNCAGGNTTTGTTTTTNGCCATTNTATCGGTTCTTANTNTCAATCTGTTGGTTGCATTATAGCATCCGCTGTCNANNAGTTCAATTGNGGCNGATTTNGGCACAAATTTAGGGAGATCCATCAGNCGTGTNTTGCTCAAATTNTGAAATACNAATGATTAAAAGTAAAACAAGCCTCTGCTAATTTGTAAGCACAGACTTGTAGCCAATCGATCCTATTTAGTTTTTAGNCAATCTACAATATNTANAGGCNCCATTTTAGATNTCCNAAAGTTGTAGNCAGTGNACTCTGTGGNTNACCAAGGTATTTGGTAACACTATTGCCTNTAACNGTGACACCGTCAAAGCTGGATTTNGATACACAAAACAGATANCAACCTAATTGAAAAAGCCNATGCTAGTCATCAGCACAGGCTTTTCAATTCAATTTTATTTAGTTTTTAGACAGTCGGCATTTTAGACAGCCTAGAATACTAATCTAAGAAATATTGNTTCCACGGTCTTGTCTTTATACCGCTCCAGGTTGTAGCCAGTTTACTTTNTGGGTCAACAGCCAGGGTATNNGTAACGCTATCACCTTCAACCATGACATCGTCAAAACTGGCTTTAGATTGCCAGCACCAGACACCAACCGCTCCCTTTTCGTAAGCGACAATTTCCAAATCCTCATCATCTTTATCTTCCAATTCGCCCTGTAACTCATCGTTAATGTAGAATTCGAATGTGCTCCCTTTAGTGACTACTTTAACGTCCATCCATTTATCAACTTCAATTTTTTCCTTTTGCAGTTTCTTCTTTGCAGCAATGTTACTACTGACAGCCCGACGTTTATCGAATCCGCCTCCTGGCAGATGCACCCAGAATTCAGTTTTATTATCTGGCACATTCAGATAATAAACGTAATATGCATGATTATCCTTCTGTGCACGAAAAATCAACCCGGCCCATTTACTGCCGTCCTCGTCGATTCGGATTTTGGCAGAAACGGTATAATCATCCCATTTTTTCCAATCTACACCTCTGACAATTTGGTGCATGGCAGCTTGGCCACCGGAGACTTCCTGGAAGATACCTTTCTTGAATTTCCAATCGCCGTTAGCTTCTTCCCAATCTTTTTTATTGCCGATGTTATCAAAGTCCCACAATTGTATCCCAGCGTGTGACATTGAGGAAACAAGTACCATTGAGACCATTAGAAACAAGCAAAAACTAACACTCAGCTTCATTTCCTATCCCCTATATATTGATTGAATATACAAATATATAGCTGAGGTGATTAAATCACCTCAGCTATACGGTTAATAATAAACACTAACGAGTGGTTTTTAAACTGCCCCAGGTTGCGGTTAATTTTTCTTGGGGATCGACAGCGGCGATAACTTCTCCGGTCACTTTGAGGTTATCGAAACTTGAGGGTCCTGCCCATGACCAAACGCCGACACCACCAGTTTTGTAGGTTTTTTCTT
>PBXZ01000143.1:0-8161 GCA_002729415.1 Candidatus Poribacteria bacterium
AATGTTGTTACGGAGATAGCTATGCAGCTGCTGTTTAGCCTGCTGATGAAAGGAAGATCCATCAGCCATAGCGGGATTATCAGTGACTTGAGCTATATCAATTCAAGTCAAAAACCCCATACTTCTCTTTTTCCTCGGCTGTCAGTTGACGGGTGATTCGGCTTTCAGCTATTTGCAGCAGTTCATCCATGTCTGTAGTGTAGATTTGGACAATGCCGTCTTGCCCTGAGGTCATTAGTCTTTTTTGATCCGGACTCCAACAAGCCGAGAGAACATTACCATTGTGCCCTGTTAGAGTGAACAGTTCCTGACCTGTATTTGCATCCCACACCTTGGCTGTCTCATCCCAACTAGCCGTTATAATTCGCTGACCATCCGAACTCCATACGGCTGAATTAAGCCTCGCATTGTGACCATTTAAAGTCATAATATGCTGGCCCGTCTCTGCATCCCATACCTTGGCTGTTTGATCCTCGCTAGTCGTCACAATACGCTCACCATCCGGGCTATATGCAACTGAAAAGACGGAACCATCATGGCCTTGAAGGGTCATCAGTTCCTGGCCCGTCTGAGCATCCCAAATCTTGGCTGTCTTATCTGAGCGACCTGCCGTTACTATCCGCTGGCCATCTAGACTGTATACAGCTGAATTGACGTAACCATCATGGCCTTGAAGGGTCATCAGTTCCTTTTCAGTCTCTGCATCCCATACCTTGGCTGTTTTATCCGCACTAGCCGTCACTATACGCTGCCCATCTGGACCATAGGCCACTGATTTGACGTAACCATCATGGCTTTTTAGGGTGAACAGTTCCTTGCCTGTATTTGCATCCCACACTTTGGCTGTATTATCACTACTTCCAGTCACAATCCGCTGACCACCTGGACTATATATCGCTGAATTAACAGAGCCACTATGGCCTTCCAACACTAATCTAACTCTTGATTTAATGATCGATTCTCTCAGAGCCGTATTGGATAATGGTAAAACTGTCCTGTTCTCTTGGTAAGTGACTCGAATAGACTGTCTAGCTAAAAGGATACTGAGTTCAGGATCCTTGTCCATCTCTGTTAGAGCCAAGGCAGCCAGAGACCTAGAGTTAGAAATTCTAGCTGTTTTTTCTGCTACTGTACTTTTATGAAAAGAGAAGACTGCTAACCCCAGCACCAGTACAAAGGCAACAGTAACACTCGATACAACCAACCTTTGCAGTCGATTCACAACAGTCCGGCTAAAGATCAGGTACTCCCTGTGCAATTCAGTGGGTTTCGGATCTTTGGATCCACTTTGCTCCAGCCAGCCTTCAGCCGTTTTCAGTTCCTGCCCACGCAATACAGCACTTCTTCTACGTTGGTTCTTATCCCAGTCTATGGCTAGTGTTAACAGACGTGTGTGCTCTCGGACATACTCCAAATCAGTGTCAAGGGCATCTATCAGCAACTCAAAGTTGGCCTCAAAGTTATCTTCTTCCCGTAGAAATACCCAGTTATGTGCTGACATGGTAGAGTGCACTTGATCATCATCCACATCATGCAATACGACTGGCACCAACCGCTTATTGTGTTGGACGGCATGTTCTATCTCCAGAGTACAGATCTCGGAGACTACCGAATCAGGGCTAATAATAAAGAGGAAAGTATCTGCTTCCTGAATGCCGGCATAGACTTCGTCCAACCATTCAGCGGTGGGAGGAATATCCTGCCAGTCGACCCAAGGTTCACGATCTCTAGCTTCCAATTCATGGTGAATGCGTTGAGCGAACTGGATATCTTTACGAGAATATGAGATGAAGACGTCGGCCATATCAGTGATCCTCTAAGCTTGCAGAGTTATTGATCAAGAAGTATTTGAACCATGTGTTGTACTTGCTGCCCAGCTGTTGAACAAGTTTAGGTTTTTGGATATTAACACGGTGTAGAATATCGTTCAAATTCAGCGGGTTCCCAATTTCTAAGAATAATCAAACTCCCCTCCATACATGATCACTCTGTGAATCAGTGTCCATATAATTGTGCCTTATTAGCGTTTCCCTAAACGAAATCTTCCTGACTACCCTGCCTTCGACGTCAGCGGAACTCGAATTACTGCAGCTAGCGGAAAAGAGCACCCATCTCAATATCATACCATGGCCAGAGAAGTAGAAAACAAAAGTGTGTCTCGATTTAATCAAGTTGGTGTAGGTAGAGAATGGTTGTCTGCTCGCCTGCTTATCCATCCAAGCCTTGTCATNATCAAATTTACCAGTGTCTTGGTTGCTGGATGGAGGATAAAATGATACTCATCAGATNCATAAAAACAGAAGCAGAAATACCAGAAATAATTTGCTGTTCATCTCCCCCATTTCGGTAAATATATTTAGGAGAAGGTCCCATCGACTTTAGCTTTTCCTTTCAGTTTTGCGCTGTCCCTCACATCTTATGGTGTATGCAATATATATTTTTCATAAATAATAGCTTAATTAAGAAACAAGAGAATTACAGAAGCGGAATTCGTTTGTGTTCCTATTTAGGAGGTGTCATAATGAATATCAGTTCATATGAATAAAATTATAGAATCAAAGTTGTAGTTGGATAACGGTGACCACCATATACATTCGGCTATATCAATCAATTAGGAAATAGGGTGAAATACAATTGAAAAAGAAATTACTTCTTAGTGACCAAGAAATGAAAGAATTTATTATCAATGGTTATCATATTGTNAAAACATCACTTCCTATTAGTTTTCATCAACAAATTTTTCGCCGAACCATAGACCTAATACGAGCCGAAGGTTCTCCGGGAAATAATCTTCTTCCCAAGATTCCAATCTTAGCGAATGTGTTCACTGATCCAGCGGTCGAAGGAGCATTAANCAGTATTCTTGGGCAAAACTATGTTATGCATCCACATCGCGCTTGCCATTATCATCCTCCCCAAAGTCAACAGCAAACTTGGCACAAAGATTATCCTGTTGGAGGGAATCTAAGATGCCATCGTGGCAGAATGGCTATGGCTTTCTACTATCCTCAGGATGTCACAGAAAACATGGGGCCGACAGCAGTTCAACCCGGTACACAATATTACCAACACCACAATCGAGCAGTAGANGGNGNCTCACTTTGTGGAGGTGCAGGTACAGTTACCATTGTTCATTACGATCTATGGCATCGAGCAACCGAGAACCAAAGCAAGAAGATCAGATTGATGTTGAAATTCCTCTTTTGTAGAACAGAAGANCCACTGCAACCGTCATGGGATACCGAAAGCTCTGATTGGAATATCAATTCATCTTTTTCCCNCNAACCTCAACTGATGTGGCGGCATATCTGGCAATGGTATCTCGGAAAAGGTAGCGGAAAGAAAAAAACAGCATCTGCGATCAACATCAATGTAGAGGAATCCAATAGATTGTTATCTTGTTCTGGTACTACAACTGAAGAAATGATCGAAACCTTAGGCCAGGCTGTTCATGATCAGAATGAAGTTACTCGTCTTAAGGCATTATACGACTTAGGAGAAATTGGCGTGTCGGCTGTTCCCAAGTTAATGACTANATTCCGAGAAGAATCGAAAACNGGGTCTATCCAAAATCTGGAGCGAGCTGACTTTGCCAATCCAAGTCAAATTGATACTGTTTATGGATTAGCAGCTGTTGGTGAACCAGCTGTNCCCGCCTTAATGGAGACTTTAGATGATCCAGATTGGTGGATTCGTGCTNCTGCTTGTAGCTCATTGGGTTGCATCGGTCAAGCTGCCAACTTGGCTGTGCCTCATTTGCTAAANGCATTGAATGATGATTCGGAATGGGTCCGCAGGAACGCCGCCGACGCTTTAGGCAATATGGGGGATACTTCCCAAGTGACAGAGGAAACTCTGATTAAAGCTCTAGATGATAAAAGGGAAACATCCTCTTGGTCTCTTTCTGATTCTCCTCTACGTGAGAATGTCATAGCCTCACTAGCCAAGATTCGCCCTTCTCCAGCAGCCATTTCCAAACTAAAAGATGCTTCGAAAGATGACAATGAATACATTCGTGCTTGGGCGGATATTGGACTGGCGAGAATAAGAGAAACTTAACAAAATGCGAAAATGTGTTGCCATCGGATCTATCTTGACAGAATGCAATCAGTTTGGTGGAGCTCCCATTGATATTCAGTGTTTTGAACGTTATGAATTACGAAGGGGCACTAGTGTCTTGGAGGTTAATACCGGTGTTGTTGGTGGAATGTTACGGGTGCTACAAGAAAATCAGGTGGAGGTTGCTCCCTTGTTGTATGCTAGCAGCTGTCCCGGGGGACCTATAACCGCTGAATGCTACTTTCAACTGAAGATTGAACTAATTGATCGATTGAAAAACATCATGCCTGTCGATGGTGTTTTATTACCATTACATGGATCTAGCGTTGTCGAAGGTCTTGGAGATCCTGAAGGTGATCTCATCAAAGCTGTTCGTCATGTCACTGGCAATAAGGTTCCAATTGTGGTTACACTTGATTTACATGCGCATGTGACGGATGAAATGATGCGTTTTGCAGAGGCATTGATTGCATGGGAGACTTATCCGCATCGTGACGCATTTACTACTGGTATTCGAGGAGCAAAGGTACTTCTGTCTATAATCAAGAATAGAGTTCAACCGACAATGGCCATGGCAAAGGTCCCGGTAATCACCAGTGGTATTCATGGGTCGACTGAAGGTGATTCCCCATTTGCTCAGGTCATGAACACCGCCAAAGAATATGAAGCTGAAGATGATGTCATTTCAACTAGTGTGTTCTTAGTTCATCCATACATAGATCAGCCGAGTATGGGCAGCGGTGGATTAGTTATCACTGACAACAACTTGGAGAAAGCAGTTGATTTAGCAAAGAAATTGGCAGAACAGTATTGGCATAAACGGTTCCAACTCGAACCGGAGATTTATACACCGCAGGAGGCCATTAAGAATGGATTGAAAACCCTTGGTGGGCCAGTTCTTTTAGTGGAAACAGCAGATTGTTGNGGTGGTGGGGCAGCTGGTGATAGTGTTGCCACGCTGGCTGCGCTCCTTGAGGCTAAAGTAACTTTACCATCACTCGTACCCGTTGTTGATCCACAGGTTGCCAAGATGTGCCATCAAGCTGGTATTGGCCAAGAAATAAGAACGCATATTGGTCANCAGCTTGATTCTAATTGGGGAAAGCCAATATCCATTATTGGTAAAGTTATGCAATTAAGCCAAGGGCATTTTCAATATACTGGTGGCATCTGGGATGGAGTTACCGGCGATATGGGGCCTAGTGCAGTCCTAACGTTGGGAGCAATCCATATATTAGTGACGACTCATGGCACCTACGATTGGGCAGATGAACAGTTTCGCTCGGTTGGCTTGGATCCATCGACTGCCAAGTTTATTGTAGTTAAGAATCCAATGAACTATCAATTTGCTTATGGNGATATTGCCAAATCCGTTTTTATACTTGATACACCAGGTCCAACGCCAGCCACCTGTCGCTACCTGAATTACGAGAATCTTCAGCGACCGTATTTCCCAGTTGACAAATACATTCCTAATCTAAGTCCGACAATACTAACGTGCTAATTAATAGCTTATACNATACATCATCAATACAAACATGATTGTTGATATTCCGTGGGATCTTGAAAGACTAAAAGAAACACCGCAAACTGAATGGCTAAATCGGAAAGGAAAGGTTCATTCACTTTTATATGAAGGAGAACCGTTTNGGGNAGATCGTGCAACTGAGGTCTTTGCTTATTATGCATCACCTGGTACGTTGAATGCCGATCCGGAACTTGATCAAAATCTGCCGGCGATAGTATTAGTACATGGTGGTGGTGGTACAGCTTTCGACCAGTGGGTAGAAAAATGGGCTGCAAGCGGCTACGCAGCACTAGCCATGGATCTCAAAGGTGGTAGCCCCAATGAAGAACCGTATTCAAAAGGCGGTCCAGCTATGGATCACCCAAATATATTTCATGCCATGGACATCTCCAAAAATCAACACTGGTGCTATCATGGGGTAGCCAATGTGATTCGAGCCCATTCACTGATCCGCAGTTTCCCTGAAGTTGACGACGATCGAACTGCCATTACTGGTATTAGCTGGGGAGGNTTTCTAACCTGNATCGTTTCGGGATTAGATGATCGGTTCAAGGCCGCGATNCCAGTTTATGGATGTGGATACATCTATAAAAATGGTCCTTGGTTGACTGAGTTTGGAGCTATGACAGATGAACATCAGGATCAATGGATTAAGATGTATGATCCTTCTCAATACCTTGGTTATTGCAACACTCCTNTNTTTTTTGTTAATGGCACCAATGATTTCGCCTATTTACCAGATATTTATGATCAATCTTATTGCTTGGTTAAAGGCGACCGCAATTTTCAAATCACTCCTGAGATGGGACACGGCCACGAACAGGGCTGGGCACCTCGAGAAATTGAGATGTTTGTTTCACAATATCTAACAGGTAGCATACCATTACCAGTGGTTCACCTTCCCGCAGTTTCTCCTGATTGTCAACTAATTGCTTCCGTTTCAACAGAAACAGAGTTGCTTTCGGCTAATCTACACTATACTACAGATACAGTCCCCTATCCTGAACGAAGGTGGAGCACAGTTCGTGCAGAGATAGTTGATAATGCTATTGTTGCTAACGTAGTGACGGATCAAAAACACGTATCGATTTTGACCGTAACAGACGAAAGAGATGCTGTTGTTTCTAGCCAGTTTATATTCAGTGCACATCGCTAGCACAGGGAAAAACAAACCCAATCCTGGCGAATCTATTCAATTATATAAGGAGCAATCAAATGAATAAGAAATACCTTTCTAATTCCCCTCAACTTGTTGAATCATTTCGAGTGATAGTTTTTATATTGCTGTTCCTAAATTGCTATGCCGGAACGGGCTATTCTCAGTGGTTACAATGGGGTGGACCGAACCGAAACTTTAAGGTCGATTCAGCACAGCTCAACACGGCTTGGGCTGAAGAGGGGCCAGAACAGCTATGGAAACGTCAAATTGGGGAAGGATATTCAGCAATTTGTGCTGATCAAGATACTTTATATACTATGTTCCGTCGTGGAGATGAGGATGTTGTAACTGCTCTGAGTGCTGATAGCGGAGAAACGCTTTGGGAATATGCTTATTCCTCACTCCCATGGAAGGAATTCAGTAAGCAGTATGGTCCGGGACCTCATGCCACACCATTGGTTGTTGAAGATTATATTTATGCCATTGGTTTTCGTACGGAACTAACCTGTTTAAACAAAAAANNTGGTCAAAAAATCTGGTCACACAATTTGTGGGATGAGTATAATGCCAAACCAGGTGATCGTGGTTATGCTTCTAGCCCAATGGCCTACAAAGATCTACTAATTGTACTTGCTGGTGGCAAAGGTCATGGTGCCATGGCTTTCAATTTGGAAGACGGGCAACTGATTTGGAAGGGGCAAGACTTCATCAATTCTTATTCATCTCCCATTATTATTAATGTGGATGGACAAGATCAACTTATTGTTTTTGTGGAGAAAAAGGTGGCAGCACTAGATCCAAATACCGGAGACTTATTGTGGCAACATGCGCACAATACCCAATATCAAATACATGCCTCGACCCCAATTTGGGGAAAGGATAATATACTGTTTATTTCTTCTGCTTATGATGCAGGTAGTCGTGCACTTCATCTTTCACTTCAGAATGGTAAAACCGTAGTGAAGGAATTGTGGTACAACGAAAAAGTTAGAGTGCAGCATGGATCGGCTGTGCGAATAGGTGAAACCATCTACGCTTCCAGCGGTCATGGACCTGCCTTTCTAACCGCAGTTACAGTTAAGACTGGAGAGATTACTACACAGCAACGAGGGTTTGGTAAAGCCAACTTGATGATGGCTGGGAACCAAATGATTATTCTTGATGAAGCTGGGCAATTGGCAATTGTCAACGCCAATCCTAACAGTTTTGAGGTGCTGGCGCAGGCTCAAGTCCTAACCTCCCGTTCTTGGACTGTACCTACCTTATCGGGAACAAAGCTCTATCTTCGTAATATGAAAGAAATCTTGGCTTTGGACCTCAGTCCCTAGGCTAAGTAGGAGAAAATTTTTCGGATCGATACCCAAGCAGTGGGAAATAAACCATGATAAAAAAAAGGATTGGATCACTCGATGGTT
>PBXZ01000144.1:0-23797 GCA_002729415.1 Candidatus Poribacteria bacterium
GGCCTTACAAATTGATCCAAACAATCAGTTGTATTTAGAAGGGTTACAAGAAATAAGAAGAATCCTAGCACAGTAAGAATATTCAAAAGTACTAAAAGTAGAATGGATTAGACCACGCCTTTTTACCTAGATCGTCTGTTATTTCCACGCGTACGTAACTGGTACCACTTGGGACATCGTATTCCGCCTGAGTTATGTATTCGCCTTCGGGGACAACAACACACTTTCCTCGGCTTTGTTGGCCTTTAAAAACAACAGATTGCACAGGGGAACACTCTACGGCGATGGTCTTTTTCGAATTTCCATCTCCTTCGATCAGATCCAAGTCAACAATTTCGGGTCCCATTGTGGAATAAAAAGATCCAGTACGAAAAGCATCCATGACGGCATCGGTGTTGAGTTCCCTAGCTTTTAGCATCACCCATGCGTGAAAACAGTCGTGTTCAGTGCCATGGGCATCATCTGCTGCGATACCGTGTACTGGGCCAATTCTGTCGAGCATATTGTCCCAAGCTTCTTCAGAAAAACCTTTTCCAATTCCCATACAGGTATCATTATATACTTCAACGGCGAAATAATTAGTTAATGGTTGATAATCCAAGAGCGTATGTCCACACCAATATGGGTGACAAAGTACCGCTTCACCTCCCTGTTGTTTAATCTCTTCTAAAACCTCATTTGGGTGGAGTTTTGCGCAATCAATTTTTTGGTGGATATTAATAGCCACAATATGATAAGTGCCGCCGCCATAAGGGTTTTCGGGGTGCACCTCACTTCCGGATATGGCTAAAAAGTCTTCGGTGCTATAGGCAGAAACCTCACTAACTGTCCGATGATCGGTAATTACCAGAAAATCATAGCCCGCCTGCCGGTAGGCGGCGAAACGATCAGCAATCGGCAACCTTCCATCCGATTCTGTGCTGTGACTATGGGTATTACCGCGATACCATTGGCCTGATATTTTAAAAGGATTGATAGACATTTGACACATCCAATAATCTTAGTTTGCGAAGATTATCCTAACATGGATATCAGTGTTTTACAATTCAGTATAATTTGCCTCCAAAAATGGTAGTGTATTAAATTTAGATCTGTCTGTAAAAATAATTGGGATTAAAGGAAAAGGCCTAGTTTGTGATATAATGTGGTGAATCGTGATAGAGTCAAATTGTCGAAAATTGCTTTGATAACTATCAAGATGCTATCAAAGCAATAATCTAATTGAAAAAGATTATTTCTTGACGATACTCGATATAAAAATTGAAAAGATGACTTAAGGATTTAAGATGTCAGAAAGATTAAAAATTGCTGCTGTTGGATGTGGAGGTATTGGTCTCCGGCATCAGCAAGGTTATATGCAATGTCCAGAAGCAGATCTGGTGGCTGTCTGCGATCTAGATGGCGCCAAAGCCAAGGCTCGCGCTCAGGAACTTGGGATTTCCAACTGGTATTCGTCAATTGCAGAGATGTTGGATAACGAAGAATGTCAGGCTGTGGATGTTGTCACACCGGATCATTTGCACTTTGAACCTGTGATGGAATGCTTGGAGGCGGGTAAGCATGTCCAATGTGAAAAACCGCTTTCCCTGTCAATTGACGAGGCTGAAGCCATGGTAGCCAAAGCTGAAGAAATGGGGGTTGAGTTGGCTATCGATTATAATCGTCGTTTTGCTCCCGGTTATGTCAAAGCACGGGAGTGGTTCGATGCAGGAGAGTGTGGCAATTTGGCTTATATTGATATGAAACTGTCACAAGGTGGCCCAGCTTCCTCTTGGAAGGGCGAATATTACCTTCTGTATGAATTGGAGACCCATGCTATTGATCTCCTACGTTGGTTTGGAGGTGAAATTGTTGCTGTCAGTGTGCAAATGGCAAGACCTCGTTATGATAGTGTCAANGCCGAGGATACTCCTTGCTGGACCAGNATGGCAATATCACTTCGATATGCCGATCAGGCTGTGGCCTCACTATTGGCAAGTTGGGACAGTGATTTCATTAACCCTATTGAGCGGGTAGAAATATGTGGAGATGGCGGTGANATAGTAGTGGATAACGTAATTAGCCGGGCGACCCTNATGAGGCGTGANNATCAGGTTGTGGAAGAATANCGACCTTCCATTTTCCGTATGGAACAATTNGCTTTTGANGGNACNTTTGCNCCTCGAATGGCTGCNTTTGTCANGGATCTATTAGCTGGNAGNTCNCCCAAACCAGATGNANGGGATGGTCTTCANGCTTTACGAATTGTAGATGCTATTGTCCGATCATGGGANGAGAAACGAGAAGTAGAGGTTCGATTGGACTAATCAGTTTCTGACAGCTCTAGACCGAAATTTCTGAGAAAGAATCTGGGACTGACCGTAGGAATGTNCACAGTTCATGGCCTCACAATCCTGTGGTTTTTAACTACGAGNATCTGTCTCTTTTCTGACAGGCTACATACTCCTTATCATCTTGTCTCAGTTTTACAACCTAAGTTTTTGTCTGAATAAGAATATCTATCCTACTTGAACATAATTATGCTCGCCTACATACTGCGTCGATTAATTCTTATCATCCCAACTTTACTGGGCATCATGACAATCAATTTTTTTGTTATTCAAATTGTGCCTGGAGGACCAGTAGAGCAGATGATCGCCCAATTGTCTGGAGATGCGGTGGAAGCGACGGCACGTTTCGCCAGTTCGGGAACTGGCGAAACAATGGGGGAAAATCGGAACCGGCAATCGTTTGATGCCTCCTCCAATTTGAGCAGTAAATATCGCGGTGCAAGAGGTTTATCCCCCGATCTGATTGTTGAGATAGAGGAAATGTACGGTATGGATAAACCGATCCATGTTCGTTTTTTCAAGATGATNATTGATTATGCGACTTTTGATTTTGGAGACAGCTTCTTTCAAGATCGCCGTGTGATGGATATTGTGATTGATAAAATGCCAGTTTCTATCTCGCTTGGTCTGTGGACGACGTTGCTCGTGTATACAATATCTATCCCGTTGGGAATTGCCAAGGCTGTTGGCGATGGGGGGCGTTTTGATGTTGTCAGTAGCAGTATCATTACAATTGGGTACGCAATTCCCAGTTTCCTATTTGCTCTTTTGTTGATCATAGTTTTTGCTGGAGGAAGGTATTTTACTTGGTTTCCAATTCGCGGATTGGTGTCTGAAAACTGGAACCAGTTTGGCTTATTCCATAAAATTTTTGATTATTTATGGCATATGACATTGCCTGTTGTNGCCATGGTTATTAGTGGATTTGCGACCTTGACCTATCTAACAAAAAATTCATTCATCGACCAAATAGGAATGCAATATGTGATAACAGCCAAAGCCAAAGGTTTGAGCGAAAGGCGCGTACTGTATGGCCATGTTTTTCGTAACGCTATGCTAATTGTCATTGCCGGATTTCCAAGCGCTTTCATCAGCATTCTGTTTACCGGCTCGCTTTTTATCGAAGTGCTTTTCTCTCTTGATGGATTAGGATTATTAGGGTACGAAGCCGCTATCAATCGAGATTACCCGATTATGTTTGCCTCTCTGTACTTTTTTTCTCTGCTTGGACTGATTATGGGAATTATTGGAGACATGACTTACGCTCTGGTCGATCCCAGAATTGATTTTGAAACCAGGGAAGTCTGAAATAATGTCACCTCTTAATCGTCGGAGAATTGCTAATTTTAAGGCCAATAGGCGAGGTTATTATTCGTTATACATTTTTTTAATTCTTTTTAGTCTCAGCATATTTAGCGAGTTCTTAGCCAATGATAAGCCAATACTAATCTACTTCGATGGGAGCTTTTTGTTTCCAGTTGTAAAATCTTATCCGGAAACTCGTTTCGGAGGTGAATTTCCTACAGAAGCTGATTACGGTGACCCTTTCGTTGTCGAGTTAATTGAAGAGAAAGGATGGGCTATCTGGCCATTGATTCCGTATTCATACGACACGGTGGTCTTTGGGCGTCCTGCTCCTGCATCACCATCAGAAGAAAATTGGTTAGGAACGGACGATCAAAGCCGAGATGTTTTAGCCAGATTGATCTATGGCTTTCGCGTCTCGCTCTTGTTTGGACTTACCCTAACACTATTTTCAAGTATCATCGGCGTTTCTGCCGGAGCTGTTCAAGGTTTCTTCGGTGGCTGGATTGACCTTTTGTTTCAGCGCTTTATGGAAATATGGCAGTCGATGCCGAGATTATATCTGCTGATTATTTTAGCCAGCGTCGTACANCCCAGTTTTTGGTGGTTGCTTAGTATCTTATTGTTATTCAACTGGATGGGGTATGTTGGTGTGGTACGAGCAGAATTTCTGCGTGCCAGAAACTTCGATTTTGTCCGTGCGGCCAGAGGACTTGGCGTTTCAAACGTAGTCATTATGTATAAGCATGTNCTGCCAAATGCCATGGTTGCAACCATNACTTTTTTACCTTTTAACCTCGGTGGTGCAGTTACTCTNTTNACAGGNCTTGATTTTCTNGGNTTTGGGTTACCACCTGGNTCTGCTTCNCTNGGTGAAATGGTTACNCANGGAAGAAANAACCTCCATGCTCCATGGCTAGGTTTNACCAGTTTCNTAACATTAGCTATCATGCTGATCTTGCTGATATTCATCGGTGAAGCGGTACGTGANGCCTTTGATCCACGCAAAACATTAGCCACCTCCAAGGAATAGTTTGTGTCTGTGGAAATAGCCTCTCCATTGCTGAAAATTGAAAATTTATCAGTTGATTTTCGCACTGAGGCGGGGATAGTTCATGCCGCACAAAATGTTTCGTTTACTGTCGATCAAGGTGAAACTGTAGCACTTGTAGGGGAATCTGGATCCGGGAAATCCGTGACCGCCCTGAGTATTCTGCAGTTGTTGCCGTATCCTGCCGCTTCCCATCCCAGCGGCAGTATTCTTCTGCAAGACCAGGAACTGGTTGGTGGATCTCTCTCGGTACTAAGGTCTGTTCGTGGAAACCGGGTCTCCATGATCTTTCAAGAACCCATGACTTCTTTAAATCCCCTGCACTCAATTGGAAAACAAGTAAGTGAAACATTGTTAATTCACAAAGGTCTCTCTAAAGAATCTTCACGCCAACGTACCATCGAGTTGCTTCATCTTGTTGGGATGGAACAAATGAGCCAAAGACTTAACGCTTTTCCGCATGAGTTATCCGGCGGGCAGAGGCAGCGCGTGATGATAGCCATGGCCCTAGCCAATGAGCCTGATCTGCTCATTGCCGATGAGCCGACGACCGCGCTAGATGTTACAATTCAGGCACAAATCCTTAAGTTGCTAAAGGATTTGCAAGATCAATTCAAAATGGCAATGCTGTTTATTACTCATGATCTGGCAGTGGTTAAAAAAGTGGCCAATCGTGTGTGTGTAATGAATAATGGTCAGATTGTAGAGCAAGGGGCTGTTACACAGATATTTGATCAACCGTCTCATGAATATACCAAACATCTCCTGCAATCTGAACCCAAAAGAGCTGAATGGTCTCACCCAACTTTGGAACCTTTGATTCATGCTGACAATCTTCGTGTCTGGTATCCGATTAAAAAAGGGGTTTTTCGTCGCAGTCATGACTATGTAAAAGCTGTCGATGGTGTTACAATAACTGTCAGTAAAGGGCAAACGCTGGGTGTTGTTGGGGAATCTGGTTCGGGTAAGACCACACTTGGATTGTCCTTGCTGAGACTGATATCATCCGAAGGTGAGATTCAGTTTAAAGACCAGGTAATTCAAGGGCTTAAGTTTCGCGATCTTCGGCCATTGCGACGTGAAATGCAGATAATCTTTCAAGATCCTTTTGGTAGTCTCAATCCCCGGATGTCAGTTGGACAAATTGTCGAAGAGGGAATGAAAGTGCACGATATTGCCGAAAATAGAGAGGAACGTGAAAGGATGATCATTCGTGTATTGGAGGATGTGGGTCTAGATCCCGAAATTAAAGACCGGTATCCACACGAATTTTCTGGTGGGCAAAGGCAACGGGTTGCTATTGCNCGAGCCATTGTGCTGAAGCCGAGATTGATTGTACTTGATGAACCCACCTCTTCACTGGATGTGAGTGTACAATCGCAAATTATCAATCTGTTGCAACGACTCCAACGGGAACACGATCTATCTTACATTTTTATTAGCCATGATCTAAAGGTTGTTCGCGCTATGGCGGATCAAGTAATCGTTATGAGGAATGGAAAAGTGGTTGAGGAAGGTACGGTTGAATCAATCTTTGAAGACCCTCAAGATGATTATACAAGGTCGCTCATTACTGCAGCCTTTGATCTGGAAACCGTATCAGAGGCACAAAACACATAGAATTCAAATATAGTCAAGTTACTCATTTATGGGAGCTCAAATGAAAAAAACTTTTTTTGTCCTTGTCATGTTTCTATCTTCTCTCATCCATTATCAGGTGTCCAGCCAAGAGCCATACCGAGCTCATGGACTTGCTATGCATGGGGATCCTAAGTATAGCTCGGATTTCCCACATTTTGATTATGTGAATCCTACTGCGCCTAAGGGCGGTAAAATTGTCGAAGGTGCATTTGGCAGTTACGACAATCTGAATCCTTTTATTTTAAAAGGTAGATCGGCTGCAGGTCTTGGAAATCTCTTCGAGACCTTAATGACCAATTCATATGACGAGGCTTTCACCGAATATTGTTTGTTAGCTGAAANNGTTGNATGGCCAGAAGATAGGNCCTGGGTAACCTTCACNTTACGTGCCGAGGCNAAGTGGCATGACGNACAACCAGTGACTGTAGAAGACGTAATCTGGTCACTGNAAACGATCAANGCAAAGGGNCATCCCTTTTATCGTTCTTACTATGCTAACTTAGCTANTGCTGAGAAGGTNGNNGATCGAAAAGTTAAGTTTACTTTCAGTGGACCACCNAATCCNGAGNTACCCTTGATTACNGGNCAGATGCCGATACTACCTAAACATTATTGGCAGGAACGCGANTTTGAGTCAACTACGCTTGAANCACCAGTTGGTAGNGGTCCTTATAAAATTAAAAGTTTGGATGCNGGTCGTTCNATNACNTATCAACGGGACCCAAACTATTGGGGAAATGANTTGCCTGTAAATGTTGGACGGCATAATTTTGACATTATCCACTATGATTATTACAGGGATCGNAATATTGAAAGAGAAGCATTCAAAGCGGGTTCAATTGATTTCTTGTTTGAAAGAACAGCTAAAGAATGGGCTACTGGTTATAACATNCCAGCTGTTGAACAAGACNTCATTGTTAAGGAAAAAATAGAGCATGACAATCCGCAAGGAATGCAAGCNTTTGTCTTTAATACNAGACGNGAAATNTTCAAAGATCGAAAAGTTCGTCAAGCCCTCGGTTATGCTTTCGATTTTGAGTGGACAAATNAAAATCTTTTCTATAGNTCTTATACGCGTNCCCTTAGCTACTTTTCTAATTCTGAGCTGGCTTCCAGTGGGTTGCCGAGTCAAGANGAATTGCGTGTTTTAGATCAGTATCGGGGACAGGTACCNGATCAGGTNTTTAGTCAGGTNTTTTCGNCGCCTCAGACGGATGGGTCCGGTAATATTCGGGGTAATATACGAACNGCACTNCNTCTCCTNANAGAGGCAAANTGGGAAGTTCAGGGTGNAAAANTNACTAATACANNAACAGGGGAAGTTATGANTTTTGAAGTTCTTCTTGTTTCGCCGGAATTCGAAAGAATAGTGTTGCCTTTTACAAAGAATTTGGAGAAACTGGGGATACAAGCAAACGTCAATACTGTAGATACNTCACANTACCANAACCGAACGGATAGTTANGATTTTGACATGANGGTTGCCAATTGGGGNCAATCCCTCTCTCCAGGAAACGAGCANCGTGATTTCTGGAGTTCTAAAGCANCAGATGTCAATGGAACCAGNAACCTTGCGGGTATCAAAGATCCNGTAATTGATNAGTTNATTGATCTNATTATTTCNGCACCNGATCGCCAAAGTCTNATTATCCGTACCCAAGCGCTTGATCGAGTGTTATTNCATAGCCATTATGTGATNCCACANTGGCACATTACNGCTTATCGAATTCTGTATTGGGATAAGTTTCGTATGCCNGAGGTACGNCCGCAGTATAGCCTTGGTATGGACACTTGGTGGATCGACCCGGAGTTGGCGGCTGGATTNGATGAAAGNAAACGCAATTTNAAATNAGAAAAANNTATNANTNNATTATACACAGGGAGGGGANATGTCTGNTGTNACTCCNGATNATCGNCAGGNANGCNGCNCCACACAGCGTGANATNNTAGAACTCTCTTATGCCGAACGTGTGCGTACGTTGATGTATCTCCAGCCNATCGGNAGCCTGTCGACGCTNTCNAAAAAACATGNGGGTTGGCCTTTTGGATCGGTAATGCCTTACGGTTTAGATCAAATGGGTAATCCAACATTCCTAATTAGTACTATGGCAATCCATACCCAAAANCTNCNGTATAGCCCGAAGGCCAGTCTNCTTGTTATGGAAGCGGCTGNAGATGAGGATCCANTGGAAANGGCAAGGGTGACCATTATGGGNGANATNACTCAAGTTNNTGAGGAANATCTNGCAACGNTNANGGAAAGTTATCTCAACCAACANCAAGANGCAAGATACTGGGTTGATTTTGGTGATTTTGCTTTCNACCGCATGNAGATTATAGACCTTTANTTTGTGGGTGGNTTTGGTGTGATGGGGTGGGTNACAGCGGAAGAATATCNGCANGCGNAAGNTGATCCTCTGGCTGATNTNNCTNCTGAAATNATNCAGCATATGAANGAAGANCACACNGATGCATTGGNATTATTATCACAGCATTTCAGTAATCATTCANGTNNNCANGTNAGNATGANAACNGTNGATCATCTTGGGTTTGATCTGGAGTTAANACANGNTAATCANTTACAGGAAATCAGGTTGAACTTTATCCGCCAAGTACNAAACGCNGCCGAAGTTAGAAAGGTTCTNGTTGAAATGGTTCAGCAAGCNAGANCAGGGGATTCTNAAANTTAGCANTTTAATGTGTTTTACCTCGNCCATGAATTAACCATGCAACTTCGACNACATTCTGACGNACTCCGTACAATATATCGTGTAGAAANACAGTTGAGTCTCCATANCCCAGCATAAAGTCAAATGTATCACCAATNTGNATCTTNTTTTCTGGCGCATTTAACGTGACNACACCNTGTTCGGCNGAAGCCTTAAATGATTCAAACNCGGANATNCCAATTGGNGTTGGCATTCTTTCCCCCCAAGCTGGCAANGCTTTNAAGCCCGCATCGAAGATGATCCGNTTGGGATTNGGTCGNCTGGTTACCAAACTTCTGACGAAAATAGAAGGCTGAGTGTCAACTCCCCATTTTTGATACGACATATCNCAAAANAATGCACCNCCAGCTTGAATTTCAGTAATTCCTGATAAGTGCGAGGTGATTTTGTAGGTACCGCTTCCCCCTCCACTGACAATCTCCACTGATAATCCTGCNTCTCGGCACATTTCAGTTGTCTCTTTGAGGATGCTTACTGCTGTCTCAACAGTTTCCCTTTTTAACAACGGATCTTCAATTCCGACTGCATGTCCTTCCCAAGCCATGAGTCCTTTATAACAAAGTCCCGCTGTTTCCGTGATAAGCCGGGATATTCTGACTGTCTCCAGTCCTGGAGGAACACCAGCACGATCCATGCCTGTATTAACTTCAACCAGCACATTGATTTCGGTGTTAAATTGTGTCGCGATCTTTCCCAGTTCAGCAATGTTCAACTCGTTATCCACGGCGATCTTGATGTCAACTTGACGGCATAAGTTAGCCAGTCGTTGAATCTTCTGAGAGCCTATGATCTGATTGGCGATCAGGATGTCTTTAATTCCCGCATATGCCATGACCTCGGCTTCACTTAGCTTCGCGCAGGTGACACCTATTGCCCCGGCTTCGATGGTTTTATGTGCGATTGCCGGTACCTTAATCCCCTTGGTGTGTGGACGCCAGTCAACACCAGCAGCACTAAAAAAGTCTGCCAGAAGTTGAATGTTCCTTTCCATAATATCTAAATCCACCCAGAGGGCCGGTGTGTCTAATTCGTGGATTTGATGGCCAATCGCGTTCATAGGTTCTCCAGTGCTAAGTCTAAGAATTTAACTAGATCAAATTCAGTCTATTTAGAATCACGGATTTTAAGATCTTAAAATCCGTGAACTTGGAAATGCACCCAAATCTCTCAAATACATCATATCTATAATTTGACAAGCTGACATAGATTATTCATCTCGGTTTTGTTATAATGGTGTTGTTTTGCCTGTTGTCCTAATAACTTATACTTTAATTAGAAAATGCAGCCTGAAGAATCAGGGTGCAGATTGGAATAACCATGACGACCTTACCATCTACGATGTCAACTGTGAGTTCACAAACATCCACTAATAATAACATACCTACCCAACCAAACATCGTGTTTATTCTAGCAGATGATATGGGATATGGAGACTTGGGTTGTTATAACCCGGACTCAAAGATTCCAACACCTAATATGGATAAATTAGCATCACAAGGGATGCGTTTTACTGATGCTCACTCCCCATCTGCAGTTTGCTCTCCAACGCGATATGGTGTTCTAACTGGTCGATACGCCTGGCGTTCCCGATTGAAGAATGGCGTTCTGTGGGGATATTCTACTAGTTTAATTGAAGAAGGTAGAACGACGGTCGCTTCCACGCTAAAGCAACACGGTTATACCACTGGTTGTGTCGGCAAATGGCACCTTGGATTCCAAAACGGTGATCCTGTTGACCGGAAAAACCNNGTGGATTATGACCAACTATTACAACCTGGACCGGTTACACTTGGATTTGATTATTTTTANGGTATTCCTGCCTCACTAGATATGGATCCGTATATCTTCATCGAAAATGACCGTCCTNTGGAATCGGCNACTGAAATGATAGAAGGAAGCGCTCACCGTCGCCAAANCGGTGGAGGATTTTGGCGCGGAGGNCCAATCGCACCCAATTTCAAGCACGTTGATGTTCTACCCATCATTACACAAAAGTCAGTAGAGTTTATNCAAAAAAACGCTAAAGAAACACCGGAAAATCCGTTTTTTCTGTATTTCCCATTGACTGCCCCACATACNCCTTGGGTACCAACTGAAGAATTTTNAGGCAAGAGTGGGGCGGGTTATTATGGTGACTTCACCACACAAGTGGATTGGTCNGTTGGTCAGATTATGGATACATTAGACCAACATAATCTGACAGAAAACACACTCATTATCATCACCAGTGACAATGGCTCGCATTGGNACCAAAATGATATTGAACAATTTGATCATCGTTCGAATCTGCATTTGCGTGGCCAGAAAGCTGATATTTGGGAAGGNGGACATCGTATCCCGTTTATTGCTCGCTGGCCGGGACAAATTGAAGATGGCACAGTAAATGATCAAACTATCTGCCTAACCGATTTGATGGCAACGGTTGGTGAAGTTCTTGGTGAAGACTTACCTGAACATGCAGGCGAAGACAGTGTTAGCATTTTACCCACGTTGGTCAACCATCGATTAGATCAACCAATACGAGATGCTATCGTTAATCACTCAGCAAACGGAACGTTTGCTATTCGTCAAGGAGCATGGAAATTAATTCAAGGGCTGGGTTCCGGTGGGTTCAGCTCACCACAAACTGTGGAACCATCTCCAGATGGGCCCAAAGGTCAACTCTATAATCTTGATGATGACCCCAGTGAAACCAATAATCTTTACTCAGAACAACCAGAATTTGTCGAGCAATTGACGAAATTGCTCGACAAATATCAAGATCAAGNACACAGTCGGAATTAGTTTAGTCCCTAACGTAATTTAGATACANAATGNGTGCTGAACGTCTAGAAAATAATCCTATTATTGTNCCCCATATGGANGACAGAATGGGNCATAACATCAACGGGCCCTCATTGATTCAAGTACCTGAATGGGTGANAAATCCTTTAGGAAAGTATTANTTATACTTTGCATGCCATAACGGAAAATATATTCGTTTAGCGTATGCCGATGAACTGACAGCAGACTGGAAAACCTACACACTTGGCACATTGAAGTTGGAAGATTCTTTCTGCCAAAGACACCTGGCTTCACCTGATGTACACATTGATCAAGCGAATCAAGAAATCATTATGTATTACCATGGCCCTGTACACGATGCTGAGAAACAACAATCTAAGGTTGCTATCTCAAAAGATGGTATTCAGTTTACAGCTTTCCCAGAAAATCTCGGGAACTCCTACTTCAGAGTCTTCTGGTGGAACAATTTTGCGTATGCATTGGCCATGCCAGGGATTTTTTATCGCTCAAAAGATGGCCTGAAAAACTTTCAACAAGGACCGACCCTATTTTCTGAAAACATGCGTCATTCTGCGATCAAGTTGGACGGCAACCAACTGACGGTTTTCTATAGTAATAAGTTGGATTGTCCTGAGAGGATTCTCTGTTCAACGATTGATTTAACTCCAGATTGGATGGATTGGCAACCCAGTCCGGCTGAAACAGTTTTAGAACCAGAGACAGAATATGAAGGTGCAGACCTTGCCTTGAATCCCTCTGAAAGCGGAAAAATTGCTAACAGAGTCCGCCAATTGCGAGATCCCTGTATTTACCGAGAAGGAAATGAAACATATCTGCTTTACTCTATCGCTGGAGAGCATGGCATTGCTATTGCCAAACTGACAAAAGCCTGAAGATAAATCCTAATCTAGTAGCGAAAACATGAGAACAAGAGAATTAAAGAAAATTGGAATTCCTAAAGGAGAACCTACTAAGCGTGCTTTCGAACTTATTAAGAATTTGGCTTCCCAAAAACATAATCAAAAGCAAATAAAAACTATCCTGTCAGGAATTGCAGCAAATCCTACAATCTACAGAAATCATCAAACTTACAGCAAACTAGCGAAGGTCTTGGAAAAAGGCACCTATACCTCTCCTAAAACACCAGCAACCTACCAAAAATGGGGCAAAAATTTAGATTCTCAATCTGTCCAACAGATGGAAAATGCCTGCCAATTGCCTGTATCAGTTGTAGGTGCCTTGATGCCAGATGCACATTTAGGCTACGGGTTACCAATCGGTGGTGTGTTAGCTACCGAAAATGCAGTTATACCATATGCGGTTGGTGTTGATATTGCCTGTCGTGTAAAAATGACAGTCTTAGATATGCCCGTTGAAACTTTGGAGCATAATGGAGGCAAAAATCAATTAGTTAACGCCATCGAGAGAGAAACTCGATTTGGGATCGGCTCCAAATTTAAACATCGACGCCAGCATGAGGTTTTGGATGAAGAATGGTCAGTTTCCCCTATTACCAAACAAAACAAAGATAAGGCTTGGAGCCAATTAGGCACTAGTGGTAGTGGTAATCATTTTGTTGAATTTGGTGTCCTGACAGTTGATGAGGCCAAATTGGGATTGGAGGCAGGAAACTATCTAGCACTCCTCAGCCATAGTGGTAGTCGAGGTACTGGTGCCATTGTCGCCTCTCACTATAGTAAATTGGCTCAAAAATTACACCCCGAGTTGCCTAAAAAACTTCGTCAACTAGCTTGGCTTGATATGGATACTGAAGTTGGACAAGAGTATTGGGCCGCTATGGAACTGATGGGAAAATACGCTGCTGCCAATCACGCTTGCATTCATCGACACATAGTTGCATATCTTGGAGCAAATATTTTGTTGGATTTGGAAAATCATCATAACTTTGCTTGGAAGGAACATCACCATGGGCGCGATGTGATTGTACACCGTAAAGGTGCAACGCCGGCAAGCGAAGGGACGATTGGCATCATCCCAGGATCAATGGCAAGTCCTNCTTTTGTAGTTCGTGGAAAAGGNAACNTGGAATCACTAAACTCNGCAGCTCATGGAGCAGGACGGGTTATGAGCCGAAAGAAAGCTATCAGAACACTCAATTGGGAAGACACACGAAAGATACTGAAAACAAAACAGGTAACTTTGCTATCTGCGGGTTTGGACGAAGTACCTTTCGTCTATAAAAATATCGAAGAAGTGATGGCAGACCAATCAGATTTAGTGGAAATTACCGCACGATTTGATCCTAGACTGGTTAAGATGGCTCCTCATGGAGAACGACCTGAAGACTAGCGTTTGATGAGTTTCCCNTANCAAAANTGAATCATACATAACATNNACTATTAANCCATTTTATNATTGTGTCTTCATTCAGGAGTTTATCGTGACTGTTATCTCGACTANNGCTGANCCTGTTCCAATGACAGACGAGCAAAAATTCATTTTCGACCTAAAAGGCTGGATACTGTTACCCGGTGTATTAGAACCAGAATTGATTGAAGCCTGCCAGGAACATCTCCACAAACTCAAACATGAACCCGATTTATTACCTAAACATGAACGATATTCGCTGGCNGGTCCAGCTCAGGAACTAATTGATCATCCTGCTATNGTNGGTGTTCTAAGGGAAATTATCGCACCAGATCCCGGACCAGATTCTTACGGCTTTCGTTGTGAGAACAGTTTTGCTATGTATCGTACCGCAGGCCAATCNGGNAGNCCTCCTCACTGCGGCCCGATTGTCGGACCACTTGCTTATCGCGTTTTAAATGGTCGGATCTGGTCAGGATTGACTCGCGTCGTCTGGGAATTGACTGAGGTGCAAGAAGGACAGGGAGGCACACCAATTATGTCCGGATCTCATAAAGTAAATTTCCCGGTCCCAGAGGATTATCGACAGTTCGACCCATGGCTATATGAAAGCTATTCATGTCCTCCCGGATCTGTTCTGATCTTTTCCGAAAGTTGCTGGCACTATGGTTTGGAATGGAAGGACACTAATCGAGACAGACAAGCGATTTTCAATTGTTACAATAGCTATTTAGCNCAATGGCACAAAGCAAATTTGCCTACTGAAGTAATTGACCAGATGCCCCCGAAGAGACAGACAGCATTCCGCGGTGTATGGGGACATAATTTTCACCAAGGTCAACACAACGACTATTATAGCCAAGACAATCAGGCATTGTGATATGCTCCAAGTTGAGATCCTTGATCCTACGGAAACAAGAAAAGCGGCGAACATCTTCCATCGAGATGGTTTCACCATTATCCAAAGTGCGTTGACGGCTGATCAACTTGTAATGGCACAATCTGGAGCTGATCGTGTTATTACCCAACAGATGAAACAAATTCCACTTGACCAAGCCAACCGCGGATATGCTCGCTACTCTTTCGGCTCACAAGTGCACCATCCAGAATGGGCTCAGTTAATTGATAATCCATCCATTCTACCAATTCTAGAAGCTATCTGGAATAGCTCTGACTTTGTCTGCTCAGGCGCAGGCGGAGACTACTCAACCCCAGGAGCCGAAATTCAGCCACTTCATAGTGATCTTGGTGATTTTTTCAATGATTCATTGGGACTCGTCACTGTTAAGGACATACCAACACCGTTTATCGTTGTGAACTATTTGATGGTTGAGTTTACGCAGATGAATGGAGCGACACGATTTGTGCCAGGGACACATCGCACACGTACGCCAATTCCNACATTGGAAGAGGAACCGGAACGTTTCAAACAGTCCTTTATTTGCGCCCCAGCAGGTACGGCTCTTGTCCGTGATGTACGATGCTGGCATGGTGGAAACCCAAACATTTCGAACCAAATTCGACCTATGCTTGGTATTGGATACTTTGCNCCTTGGTATCGAGATAGACGCTTTGAACCACTCCTACCCCTTCAACTTCATCAAACCCTTTCCAATCGGGCCCAGCATCTTTCGCGTTTTCTCGTCAAACACTAGNCATATTTAAACNGGGATCTTGCTGCACCGATTTATGTTGAAAACAGCCTATAAATTTACCCCGAATTGACGTTAGGNTCCTCCAGTTTGGAACTTGGAATTGACTCGTCTTCAGATATCAATGAGATTNCGGACAACCTATTGAAGATGTGTTCATGAGCCATGGCGACNTGAAGAACAAGAGATCAAGGCGATCTTATCAGACTAAATTACTTNTTGGAAACACCAAGCTCAGAGTTCTTGACATTCGATCCGAAATATGCGACTTTGTAGAGGTAACCAACTGACAGNCCTGAATGAAGGGAGGGGAACCCTTTTTGCGATTCCTAACTGCTNAACAGGTAAACCAATTCAAGCTCAATGGCTTTCTGGTAGTTGAAGACGTACTGTCCAAAGATGAGATCGAGGTGCTAGCTGAACGCACCGACCTCATCGCAGCAAACAAGGTCAATCAAGTTCCGGATACTAGCATTCAACTGGAAAAAATATTCGTCAATGGTGAACAGCCGGTTGCGGACAAGATCTTGTCTGTACGTAAACTCTATAATCTAGCCGTCTACGATCAAGTAATGTGGGAACATGTCACTCATACCAAAATCGTGGATATCATCACTGATCTTTTAGTNACAGATGANGTCAAGATGTACGGAGATCAGCTATTTATGAAGGCACCAAAAACAGGGACAGCACAAGGATGGCATCAAGATTCAGCTTCATGGCGCGACATCTTCCCCATGGACTTAGTCACAGCCTGGACAGCTATTGACCATGCAACAGAAGAAAACGGATGCTTGAATTTTATCCCNGGAACACATCGTTGGGGCATGATGCAATCAAACAGACTGAAACCATTTTTATCGGATCTTGGTAGCAACCAGTGGCCGACTGTACCTGTGCCATTGCGAGCTGGTAGCATCAGTTTTCACCACAGCCTCACTTTACACATGAGCCATGCCAACCACTCTAGTCATCGTCGCCGTGGATACGCTGTTCACTATATGCGTGCGACTTCATGGCGAGACGAGTCAGTAACAGATGCCCCCAAGATGCCCCCGTTTAAGCAAGTGTGTGGACGTGCATTTCCTAACCGTGTGTAAATCTGATGCCTGAGACTTATAAAGTTGCTGTTATTGGATCAACCGGCAGAGGTGGTTACGGTCATGGTTTGGACAAAGTATTTAAAGATCTAGACAATGTTAAACTNGTAGCTGTGGCAGACGGTGATCCTGAAGGATTGATCAAAACTGGAAACCGGTTAAACGTCTCCA
Source organism: Candidatus Poribacteria bacterium (assembly GCA_002729415.1). Taxonomy (GTDB): domain Bacteria; phylum Poribacteria; class WGA-4E; order WGA-4E; family UBA9662; genus UBA9662. The sequence goes on from PBXZ01000144.1 coordinate 17,092, forward strand.
ATCTTTATGGTGACTATCGACAGATGCTGGAANTGGAAAAGCCTGATCTCGTCAGCATCGCACCCGGCTGGGTTTCGGAGCGGGTACCGATGATTGAAGCTGCGGCTTCAGTTGGAAGCCACATCTATTGCGAAAAACCAGTGGCTGGCAGCCTGATCGAAATTGATGCTATTGTCAATGCATGCAGTAGAGGAAACATAAAAATGGCAATTGCCCATCAGTGGCGTGCCATGCCTTCCATTAGGCAAGCTATCAGAGATGTCGTATCAGGAAAGTTTGGGAAACTGCTGAGGATCTGGACACGTCCTAAGGATGACAGCCGAGGTGGTGGTGAAGAACTTTTGTTACATGGCACACACCTATTTGATTTGATGATGGCTTTCAGTAATACTCCTCGCTGGGTTAATGGTCATATACTACAGAATGGGAGGGAATCTACCCTATCAGATTCCCACCANGGCACGCAGCCTGTTGGCCCCATCATCGGCGATTCAATCTCGGCTACATTCGGTTTTGATAATGGCGTTCGGGGATTCTTTGAATCTACAGCCAATCTGGCAATTCCGGGCCAGTCGAACTTTAATAATCTCTTTGGCATGTCAATTGAATGCGAGCAGGCAAGNCTAGAGCTCCGTGAACCTGGCGATTGCTACATTTATCCAGCACCGCGAGTATTGCCAGATCAGGAGCATTTGNCTTGGAAAAAGGTCTGGATTGAAGGCTGGCACGACAAATACNACCACAGTANCCTTTGGAAAAATTTTCTTCATTTGGGTAACCAGATTCTTGTCAAAGANNTGATCANGGCTATTGAAACGGAAGCAGAACCNCTTTCCAGTATCAGCANGGCACGTTACATCAACGAAATGGTCCAAGGAGTGTACCTATCNCACTTTTCCGATGGTCGCCGAATCGACATTCCNCTGGTAGATCGTGCACACCCATTGGAATCCTCNGAATAGAGAACGATAGATATTNCCGAATTCTTTTAGTTGTCAATCCNCTTTAATAACGTTGTTCAGTTGAGTTTCATTAAAGACTTAATATTTCTGAGACTCCCTAATCTGCCGATCAATCCNCTCTAAACCATGTCCGATCCGCAATTGATATATTATGCCAACCAAAGATCAATTGTATCCATTCGTTTCTCTATGTTATATTGGAATCTCAGTAGTTTCATGTCATCCGACCTTTGATGTTCATCCTTTCCTGTAAACTGGCTTCTANTAACACCCAAATTTAAAGGTTCAATGCGTACACGATTATACGCTGGTATATTCTTAGGATTAATCTTAATTCCTATCAACGCTCACTGGATAGCCCTGGTAAGTGGTGTAAATCATTCACTTCAGCCGGCATATGGTTCTTTATTTATTGCCCCTGTCATTAATTTATTTTTTATTCTATTCCTAAATTTGATTTTAAAAAATGTAGCACCACAATTGGTACTAAATCGACTGGAATGCATTGTCATTTATGAGATGCTGGTTATGCTATGTCTTACCTCTGGACATAATCCGATGGATTTTCTGCTCGGTACACTGATCCACCCTTTCTGGTTTGCCTCACCAGAAAACGAATATGCAACACTCTTTCATAGACACATTCCACGATGGTTTACCATAGAAAACAAAGAAGTCCTAACAGGACTTTTTAATGGAGAATCTTCCCTGTATACCTCGGAATATTTGACAGCATGGTTATGGCCGGTAATTCTCTGGTCAGGCATTACCTTTTTAATCTTTTTTATGCTTCTGTGTCTGAACAGTATCCAGAGATCACAATGGATAAACAGAGAAAAGTTGAGCTACCCAATTGCACAACTACCTATTGCAATGACAAAATCCGGCTTTTTCAACCAAAAACTACTATGGATTGGNTTTCTGTTTGTCGCNTTGATTCAGATTCTGAATNGNCTAAACTTTCTNTTTCCGTTTGTACCAAGAATACCNCTGAAAATATCCAATTTCGGTTCCACNGTTTTCACCACTAAACCCTGGAATGCAATTGGATGGCTACCATTNTTTTTTTATCCGTGGGTTATCGGGTTGACGTTTTTTGTGCCACTGGACTTGTCATTTTCAGTATGGTTCTTTTTTTTACTTACCAAAAGCCAACTTGTTATCGGTAATCTTGGTGGATTGGAGTTTCTACCCGGATTCCCATACTATAATCATCAAGGACTTGGGGCTTGGATCACTTTAGGCGGGTTAACTCTCTGGCAAAGTAAAGAGCATATTAAAGACATCATTTCCAAATTATTCGGCAACCAAACTGATAATCATGATACACCAACAGATCCATCAGGACACCGATGGGCACTGTTGGGAATGGTCTTCAGTTCTATTATCCTCGTCTTACTCTTTCATCAAGCGGGAATGTCCTTCAGCATTATACTGGCCTTTTTTGCTATATATATTGTTATGTCTGTTGCTATCACACATGCTAGGGCAACCGTTGGTATTCCGTATCATGAAGTCATCTATACACACCCGCAGTTGATTTTAGTGTCCGTTTTGGGCACGCGATATATTGGAGCCAAAAACCTGACATTGATGTCATTTTTATACCCATACGTTCGAGACAATGTCTCTCACCCAATGCCAAGCCAACTGGAAGGATTCAAAATTGCCGCGGTTACCGGCATGAAGCATCAAAAAGTGATGTTAGTGATGACTGCCGGATTGTTCTTTTCCATCTTCGCCTCATTCTGGAGTTACCTCCATGTTATGTACAAGTATGGTATAAATCACGCAAGTGGTTATTTCATTGGTATTGGGCAAGAGAACTTTGGCCGGGTTTTGCTTTCTTGGTTGGTATATCCGCAAACCACAGATCATGTAGGACTATCGTTTACAGCTTTAGCTTCAGTATGCACAATCTTCTTAATGATAATGAGAAGAAGCTTTCTATGGTGGTCATTTCACCCAGCAGGCTATGCACTAGGAATGTCTTCTGGAACAGTTTGGGTCTGGAGTGCCGTTTTCACTGGATGGGTAATCAAATTGGCTATCTTAAAACTCGGTGGATTGAAGATGTACCGGAGGACAGCTCCATTTTTCTGTGGCTTAGTTTTGGGAGACTACGTCATTGGTTTTGCTTGGAGCATCATTGGATTAATATTCAATATATCGGTTTATCGCGTTTGGTATTAACCAAAACTATTCTAACTGACATTTAACAAAAACACATGTGTCAGACGCAATTATGATCAAAGCCTTACGAAACGGATTTCGTAGATGAAAAAGGTCGTCCAAAAGCAGATAACCACCAGATCTGTGCTGATTGGAGCCAGTGTAGCTATCTTTGTCAATCTGGCCTCTCCTTATACTGAAAGCGTTGGTTTCAGCAACTTTTCGTGGAGTTATCTTCCTGAAGGAGCAGCCATCCCGATGTTGCTCATTTTGGCTATTAATGCATTGATCCTGAATGTACGAAAAAAACTAAGTTTAACCCAGAGTGAGCTATTGGTTATTTTCGTTATGGGATTAGTATCTAACGCAACGTCGATCTGGTTAATNTACTTTTTTCTCGCGGCAATTGTTTCTCCTCNATACTTCGCTTCACCAGAAAATGAATGGCAGCATCTCCTTCTCCCNCACCTTCCAGATTGGTTAATNATCGGCGATATTAATCATGCTGTCCAATGGTTTTACGAAGGTCTNCCATCAGGNGCGAAAATGCCCTGGCAAGATTGGATCATCCCTCTAACAGTGTGGTCAACTTTCTTTGTTGCCCTCATCTTAGCCTCATATACATTAATTGCCTTCTTTNNCCAACAATGGATAGAACGAGAAAAACTTGCCTATCCATTAATGCAACCANTACTCCATCTAACTGAAGGAAGNCGTCATCCTGAACTNTCCGTGTGGTTGAACCCNTTGCTNTGGTTGGGAGTTNCAATCCCATTTTCCATTGNTGTTTTGGATNTATGCCATCATATNAAACCNCAAATTCCATCCTTCCCAGTTGATCANCTNGGTTCGCTCAACTGGGGNAGNCCTTTTTCAGCCCCNGGTCTTTCATCGCTCGCNTGCTGTATCAACTTTATTGCCATCGGGGTCGGGTACTTTGTACCACAAGACGTACTACTGAGTATTTGGCTACTTTACCTCTTGATAAAAGTTGGAGAAGTCTCAGCATTGTCTTACACTGGTAAATGGTATCTTGGTTCTGGAGGNATGTTTGTCTGGGGAAACGCAGCGATTGCCTGGCAATCTTTNGGCGCATTTATTGTCTTTGTTGTATTTTTTATTTACCGTGCCAGACAACATCTCTGGCANTTCGTTAGTTCATCATTGGAAAATACTCAGCCTGACCAAAACAGGCTGATGTCACCAAGAAGTGCGNTGATAACATTTGGAGCCAGTATTGTCTTTATGCTGATATGGCTGACTCAATCAGGACTTCAATTTAAAATAAGCGTGATTTTTATACCGTTGCTGATGCTGATTTATCTCGGAATTTCTCGTGTGATTTGCCAATCAGGTATTTTTTATGTNGTCCCCCCAATGATTGCCCAAAACCCATGTATCCANCTTTTTTCACCCCGGCGAATTGGTGCACAAGGCATGAGCTCACTGGGTTTGACTTACGCTTGGCATGGTGATGTTCAATCTGTTGTGTCTGGTTTAAGCGCGGAAGGAGTGAAATTACAGTCCGCGATTGGTTGCACTGGTCGACAGTTAACAGGCTTGATCTTGTTCGCCTTGGGTGTAGGTTTACTTGTCGCACCATGGGGAGTAATTCTCTCTGGATATTGGCAAGGTGCTATAAACTGGAATACATGGTTATTCCGTGGATTCGGCCCTAATACATACGGCCAAGTGCTGACACAACTTGAATCTTCAATGGGACAAGAACAAATATGGCAACGTCTAGTTTATTTTGGAATTGGCGGATTGCTGACAGTAGGCCTAACAATTATGTACTATCAATTCCTTTGGTGGCCAATACACCCAATAGGACTTGCTATCATTTCTTCATTTACTCTGTATACCGTCTACCTTGGTTTCTTTATCACATGGGCTTGCAAACATACTATATTGCGGTGGGGAGGATTACGTCTCTATGCAAGAGGTATTCCGTTTTTTATCGGATTACTGATTGGTCATTATCTTGGACGAGCAGTNGCGTTAACCATTTANACTATCTATGGATTGCAATTTGCTTAAATCTTCTGCTATAAGATGCGNTTACGTGCTATTTTATAAATTAAACACTAAATNTATTCAGATCCTAAANGCACCAACAAAACANTTACCCCATTTATTGGGNTATTATGGTGTAAAGACAANACCTGATTAATAAAACGGANGTTTGAAATTGCTAACAAAATTTATCAGTTTTATTGGGATCTTTGCCATGATTGGTTTTGCCTACGCAATCAGCAATAATCGAAAGGCTATTAACTGGCGACCGATATTTTGGGGAATTGGACTGCAAATAATCTTCGCCGTNCTCATTTTACACTTGGAATTTGGGCAGATCTTCTTTTCAGGTTGTGACNGGATTGTAAACTGGTTACTCTCCTGTGCTGATGCNGGAACAGATTTNNTNCTAAGNNCCCTTGTTACCGNTACTGTAGATNCTTCTGTAAAAAACCTTGCNTTTAGAGCTATACCCACAATTATCTTTTTTTCGTCCTTTATGGCTATTCTATATCATCTCAGGATCATGGGATTTATTATCTCAATGATTTCAATGCTCATGCAGAAAACGATGAGAACCTCAGGTGCAGAAACACTTTCTACTGCCGCTAACATCTTTTTGGGGCAGACAGAAGCACCACTAGTGGTCAGACCCTTTATCAAAGATATGACGCAGAGCGAACTGATGGCGGTAATGACGGGTGGGTTTGCCACAATAGCCGGTGGAGTTATGGCTATATACGTCAGCTTATTAAAGGATCAAGTTCCAGGTATCGCAGGTCATCTTCTAGCTGCCAGTGTAATGAGTGCTCCAGCAGCACTGGCAATATCCAAGATTATAATTCCGGAAACTGAAACGCCAACCACATCGGCAACCGATCAAATTACAATAGAGCGGGTCGACCGAAATGTTCTAGAAGCTGCCAGTCGAGGGGCAACTGATGGAATGAAGCTAACTCTGAATGTTATTGCCATGTTAATTGCGTTTGTAGCTCTAATTTCCTTGGTTAATGGTATCTTATCTTTATTGAACCTTAGTTTGGAACAACTTCTCGGGTACTTTTTTTCCCCCTTTGCCGTCTTAATGGGAATCCCTTTTGCTGAAGCCATTCAAGCTGGCAGGTTGCTAGGTGAAAAATTGGTTCTGACAGAGTTTATTGCCTACACTAATCTATCGAATATCATGACAAGTTCCAATCCACTAAGCCAGAAAAGCGCTGTTATTCTTTCCTATGCACTTTGTGGTTTTTCTAACTTTGCTTCAATTGGCATTCAGTTGGGTGGAATTGGCGGGATTGCACCAGAACGGAGAACAGACTTAGCTAAAATAGGACTTCGAGCCATGATCGCAGGTGTTCTAGCCGCCAATATGACTGCAACGATAGCTGGAATCTTATATAAATCTACCTAAAAACTATATATAATAAATAGGGAACAAGACAACCATCAAACTTTTGGTAGTTGAAAATCTAAGGCGAGATTAAGATTAGCTAATATAACCTTCCTATTGCAGAAACTGATTAGCTTCATAGTTCCTCGTTGCTTCATCCACATAT
>PBXZ01000145.1:0-9190 GCA_002729415.1 Candidatus Poribacteria bacterium
AACAGTTCGTTCATGAACCCGAGCTCAATGACCTCGTGCGCTACTCCCAGCTGTTCGGCGTGATGGCGGGCCAGCGGGATCTCCCGGTGGTTGTGCTTGGATCCGTAGTCGAAGCTCAGGGCCACCACGACCTCATGCTCTTCGTGGGAGGCATGGAGAGCCACCACGGAGTCCATTCCCCCGCTGACCAGGACTGCCACCTTCTGTCCGCCTTTCATGACTGAATCCTGGAAATGGTTGTTCCCGGTGTGAACCGGGGGGCTTCTACTCGCCCTCGGGATAGCTGGCCGAGGCGGTGAGACTGATCCCGCCCCGGGGCGAAAACTCGCCCACCACGGTCATGCGGGCCGGCCGGGCCGCCGCCACCAGGTCGTCGAGAATCCGGTTCACGATTTCCTCATTGAAGGCGGGCTGGTTCCGGAAGGAGGCGAGATAATATTTCAGGGCCTTGGTCTCGAGGCACGACTCCGCCGGAACGTAGCTGATATGCATGTGAGCGGTGTCCGGCTGGCCGGTGACCGGGCAGAGGGAACTGAACTCCGGGCAGTCCAGCTCGATGGTGTAGGCCCGGTCGGGCGACTTGTTAGGGAAGGTCTCCAGTTTCGCCTCTTCCGGGGAGGCAGGCAGCCTGCTCTCGTGCCCGAGGAGACTGAAATCATCTGACGGTCCACTGCTCATGTCCGCGGCGACGCTAGGGCAATCCCGCACATGATCCAACCATGAATGCATGGGAGAACGTCTCTCGAACGGGGTCTTCTCCCGTCAGAATCACCCGAAAAAGCGGAAGGTTACCCCGGACCCTGTGATCGGAATACTGACCGCCGCAGGCCGCACCGGGAGCGACCCGCATACGATCCCGTTGACAAGTCCTCTTCGGAATTTGGGTGCTTTCCACCGCAGTTGCCTCAAAGTGCTCCGGACGAAATGGCAGACCCGCTCTCCCCGGAAAAGCGTTCCTGGAACAGGAGCCGGATCCGGCCTGCAGATACGAATCCTTCCCTGGTCATCCCTTCCCTGAATCCCTGAAATATGAAACCGCTTCTGCCTCTTCTCTCCGTCCTGGGCCTGTGTGGGCTGGGCCTGGCCCAAGACACTGCTCCCACCCCCATTCGTGTCACCGAGGGCCCCATTCTCGGACGCCCCGCCCCCGATTCCATGACTCTCTGGGTCCGCACCGAGCGCCAAGGCGAGGTCGAGCTCTTCTATGGGACGGATGTCGACAACCTCGACCATACCGTCACCTTCCACACCCGGGGACCCGAGCACGATTACACCGGTCTTCTCACCATCGGCGAACTCACCCCCGACACTCGTTACCACTACCGGATCGCAGATCACCAGTTGAGCGGATCCTTCCGCACCATGCCCCGGGCAGAGGATTTCAAGAACCCCAGGGGCAACCCCGAGGGATTGTTCAACTTCCGCTTCGAGTTCGCCTGCGGTAACAATCCGAAAGGCGCCGGTGACAGCGTGGGGCCGACCCTCCCGATCTTCGACACCCTGAATGCCAAGGTGCGCGACCAGGTCCACTTCGCCATCCTCAACGGCGACTGGCTCTACGAGACTCGCCGGGACTACCCGCCCGGGGAATGGCTCCACCAGGTCGGCCTGGCCGGGGCCGACACTCCCCGCCTCGTCCGCCACGCCCCCACCGTCGTCGGGGTGTGGCAGAACTACAAGGACCTCCTGCACCGGGGCCGCAACCTGGCGGAGTGGCACCGTCACATGCCCACCTATTTCACCGCCGACGACCACGAACTGATCAACGACATCTACGGGACTGCCGAGACCGGCTACGTCAACCGCCGGGCCGTTTTCAGGGACATCGCCACTCAAGCCTGGTTCGATTACCTGGCCTGGGCCAATCCGGTGAAACACGATGTCCCGGCNTGGTTCGGCTCGGCGCAATTCAGGAAAGGCAGTGACGTCCTGGTGGACAGCGAGGCCGATTTCACCAAGCTGNACCTCGACGCCATGGCCAACCTGCACGTGCACTGGGGCACGCCCACCGCNGGAGTTCCCGATTCCAAGCTGGACGCCGAACCGGGCAACCCGAACTCGGCGGTCTACGACATCGTCAAGGTGCTGGGACCCAACAAACTGAAAGTGACGCCTGCAGCCAGGGCCAACGGAGTGGCCNNGTATTCCATCGGGCGACGCTGCTACGGGAAATTCACCGTTTCCAATTGCGACTTCTTCCTTCTCGACACCCGNAGCCACCGCAACCTGCACAATGTGGACAAGCCGGACAACCCNAAGGCCACCATGCTCGGGAAGNAGCAACTGAAGTGGCTCATGGACGGCATCCGAAAGAGCAGGGCCGACTTCATCTTCGTGGTCTCCTCGGTCAACTTCATGGTCCCCCACGTCGGCAGCGGNGGNGGAGATGACAAGCAGGCCACCATCAAGAAGGACGACGCCTGGACCGTGTTCCTCAAGGAGCGCGAGGAACTCATCGAGTTCTGGGACGATCTNGACAAGGCGGTCTTNGTGCTGACCGGCGACCTCCACAACAGCTTCGCGATCAAGATCACGGACAACGTGTACGAATTCGCCAGTGGCCCGCACAACTCGATCAACCACGCTCCCATGAAGGACGAGGGCGGTCGCCCCGCCAACGGCAGGTTCAAGTACGGCCCCCGGGCCTGCGACATCCGCTGGTCAAGCTATGCCATGGAGGACATCCCACGGGCCAACCGCACCTTTCCCCATTACTGCGTGGTGCAGGTCAACAACGTCTTCAACAACCCGGTCGAGCGCGACGGCGAGCGCTGGTTCGCCTTTCCGCACCCCCAGGTCATCTTCCAGTTTCACGACGCCATCACCGGGGAGCTCCGTTACTCGGAGACCATCGTGCTGGGCCTGGACTAGGGAAAACGAACCGCCCGGCGGGGGGACCAGGTCAGGAGTCGGGTTGGGGAGAGAGCGACATGAGCAGTGGCCCCATTTTTCATACCGTATGGGAATGAACTGGCGGGCTTACGGCGCGATCGCGATGCGATAGTAGCGCTCGGTGATCTGCGGCGTCGCGTTGGTGTCGAGGAATGAGGTCGTGAGCCCGGCCGAGGCCGGGACGGGTGCGCCGACATCCTGCCAGCTGTCAATCGTGAGATCGCTTGAGAACTGGCACTGATATGTCCTGCCCGGCACGCTCTTCCACGTCAACAGGACCTCGCCCGTAATCGGAATGCGCAAAGCCGANACCAGGGTGAAGGAGGATGAAGAATTCAGCGGGTCNGTTCCCGCAGCGACCTCGGTGCCGTCATCAACNCCGTCCCCGTCNGAGTCTGCCTTCAGAGGATCGGTGCCGAGGACCTGTTCCTGTGCGTCGGTGAGACCGTCCCCGTCTGTGTCCGTGCCGGGCCCGGTCCCGGCATCACTGCTCCCGGGCGTTCCACCGATCTGCAAACTGGAGCGCCAGTTTGCGGGATCGTTGTAGTCTCCGTTCACGTCGATGACTTCAAGTGAACTGCCGTTCCCATCAGCCCCGAGGGGCCATGGCACCTCGTCATCATAGGTGAAGTCGTGGATGGGATTCCCGAAAATATCACGGAGGACAACGCGCTCACCACCATTGGAAAGGAGACCGCCCGGCCACTGCGCGAGGATCCTGGGACCGATCCCATATTCCGCCTGGAAGGCGACCTGATCGTTCACCACCAATCCAACTTCGCCGGAACCCAGGATCAGCGGACCGAAAGTTAATTCATCAAACGGGCGAGTGCCTTCAAAACGAATTCCATCCAAACTGAAAGCATTGCCACTGATGTTAACCAACTCGATATATTCGAGTGATTCCCCACCCGGGGGATTGTACATCACTTCCGTAATGCGCAAAAAGTCGATCGCTTCCGAGAGGCTCTGCGGATCGACGAGGAGGATATAATCGAAATCNCTNCGTANCGACTGCGGAGTGTCTGTCNNNGTGAAGATGCCTCCCATGTTGACCGTCGGCGAAGCGGCCAGGGCGCGACTGTGCACGTNAATCCAGATTTCATCGACCCGATGTTNGAACTGCAGCATCGAACCCTCACGCCGAATNCGGAGCTCNGCANTCCCCCTTTCCCATGGAATGGAAGCGAGCGANACGACGGTGGNGCCCTGAATTCGCNTGGCGCTNATGCTGCTGCCGTTTTCCAATCCGAAGGTGTAGCGACTCGTGACGCCGGCCTCGACGGTTTCCACGATCAAGCCGGTGTGGAAATCTCCGAACTGGCGCGTGTCCAGCGACAAATCGGTCTGCAGCGACCANTCGGTATCGTTCGGCATCACGCGCCACAGGTGAGGGAAGNTCGCCCCGCCGATGGCAAGCGGCTTGGCGGAATCCTCCAGAACCTGGAGCAGGAGATTGCCGGGATTGTCCTGCGTCGAATACCAGGTGCTCGGCGAGTAGTTGCTGCGCGGCTCGAGATTGCCCNGTTCCCAATGGCCCTCCAGGACGGGACTGGCAAAGGGACTGAAGTCNTGCGCGTTATAGACAGCCACTTCCCGCGTGACGCTGCTTTCCTCGTTCTGGTCATCTGTCACGGTCACGGTNAACTCGTAGAGGCCGGGACGGGAAAAGGTTGCGGTNGCCAGGCTTCCGGCGGAANCGAGATTGACGTCCGCCGTGGGCGAGACCGCCCAGGCAAAGTTCAAGGGTCCTCCTTCGGGATCGAAACTGCCACCGGCATCNAGTNCCAGCGTCTCTCCTACTCCAAGATTCAACGATTCCGGNGTAGTGTCGAAGTCGACAACGGGCGGTGCGTTTCCGCTCTTGTTAATCACGAACACTGACGATTCCACCACCTCGCCTTCGCGATCCNGNCCCTCGACTATCAGCGAATTCTGTCCGGACTCCAGGTAGATTCCCGAAAGCGNCCACTCGGTCGTGCTGATCCANTCAAACTCCGTGTCNGGTTGGNCGNCGATCCGCACCTCNTANACCCTGGAGGGNCTGGTTCCGTTGAGCGTGATCATATTCGCCGAAGTTCCGCCNCTGGTGTTNGCACCGTCGCGTGTCGGGCTCGCGAAGAGAAGCCAGTTGCTGCTTCCATCCCCCTGTCGNCCCAGNGATCGCCCGTCGAGCGGCATGGTCGTGTCGATGGCGNTGATCACGGATTCTCCGTCGGGAGCAGTCAGATAGACCACCGTTGTGGGGCCGACCGTCAACGAGGATTCGGTGAATCCGACCGATCCAAAACCCATCGGTGACACGAGAATGTTGTCGGTGATGCGGAACCTGGTCAGGTTCCCCGCGGAATCCGAAAGGTNGTGATTCTGGAGNTTGATCGGCGAGGCGGTGGGATTGAAGAACTCGACGAATCCTGCCCCCGGACCGGCTGGCAGCACCTCGTTGATGACGAGTCCCCCTCCTCCCGGGACTGAAATGCTGAAGCGGGCCCCAAATACCACATCGGAGCTACCTTCGTTGGTCTGGTGCACTTCGGCGGCGAGAACGTTGGCGCCCAGGACAAGCGCCGAGCCATCCCCGCTGACCACACCAAGTTCTTCCGTGGCGTTGCCGACTGTTCGACTGGCATCCGTCTTCCATCCCGCTCCCGCCGAAACTCCGGCTCCGCCAATGGGAGTTCCATTGAGGTAGTAAGTCGCGCCATCATCGACGATCTGGTCGATCGTGATCGTCACTCCAACGAGGCTTCCGGTGTACTCGAATTCCTTNCGNAAATAGTAGGTGATNTGGTTCGCCGCATNGTCGCTGTTGAGGAGNGGNGTCCGGATGCCCGGTGCCGGNAGCCCGGAGTTTTCGAATCCGTAGAGGCCGCCGACATTTCCCGCGTCCCCCTNGCGCGTCCANCCCGCGTGNGAGTAATTGTAATTGGNNTCTCTCCAACCTGTGCCCAGGTCGAGNTTCTGNTCGTTGAAGTCCCAGGNGTCTCCGTAGTTGATAAAAGGAATACCTGCCGAGAGGTTCACTTCGGGATCGGGATGAGTNGCCTCCGTCGTCACGGCAAAGTTCGTGNTGTCGAGGGGCGATCCGATNAAGCCCTCNACCTCTCCCACNCGGCTGTTGAACCAGTTTGCGTACTTGGAAGACACGGAATAGGAACNCGAGGCATTCTCCTCNGCCTGGAGCCAGGCCGCCGTGTGGGCAGAGTTGCGCGTGTGCTTCTCCAGCAATTCCGTGAGGTAGTAGTTCAACATCCTCCGGACGTGNGGCTCATAGAAGTAGTTNCGAATGCCGGAGAGGTTCCCCATTATGTTCTCGCCGGAGTTTTCAAACACGCGGTCGCCATCCCAGTGCACCAGCATCCAGAGCCCATCNGGCTTCCGGTAAAAATAGCCGTTCTTTCCNCGGCGAAGGGTNAGGGTATCCCANTCNCCNTCGTATCCGCGNACCGCNGCGTTNAGNGCCGCNAGATCNGNGTCGATCANGCGNTCGATCTGCGNNCGNTTGAANCTGTTGGTCCCCACNTTGTTCACNAACTCGANNAAGCTNGTGTAGTCNTANTCNGNTTCACGTGANCGCATGAGCCANTCNCTNTGATAGCGNGTNGCTTCATCNCTNCCCTTGTAGGACCAGTCNGCNTTCCGGNTNCCNCGCCCGAAATCGTCCTCATACCACCACTCGTCATCGATCCGGAGCAGGGTTCCCCGATTCCCCTCGCTGAAGTTGCGGTTCAGGAAATCATTGGCGATCGGCTCCATGTCATCGCGGACCGAAGCGCTGCCTCCATTGATGATCACGCGCACAAACTCGGCTTCGGAAACGGGATGTCCCATCTGGTAGAGGAAATAACGGGCAATGCGATCATCGTGGTCGACCGAGGGATCAATCACGCTCTTCTGCCGGCCGCGAAAATGCCGGTCGCCCGGGAGTTTCCACTTCCCGTGATTCAGGCCATTTCCACTCGACCTGGTAAATGGACTGCCGCTCTTGCGGAGCTCGGCGTTGTAGTAGACATCCGCCTCATTCGAAATGAAGGTGGCGTTGAAGTAGTGGTTCGACATGCGGGGAAAGTCGTACTGGAACTTGGACGAATGCCCGACGTTCGTGTTGATCGCATCGCGGTCATACGCGGAGATGACAAAGCGCTGTGTGCTCAGGTCGGAGGGGATCGTGCTGTTGTCCACCACCCACATGGCGGGACGCTCGGGACCGAGTTTGGGCAGCAGGGTGAATTCCCCGTTCGCTCCCCCGGCCCGGATGTAGAACTGAACGACCCGGTTGTCCGTCCGGTACTCGGTCAGGGTCGCAGTATAGATCCCGTCGCCGGCGATGTCGTCTCCCCCCGAGGTGCCGTTGTCAGACATCGCGGTCGAACGCCACCGCCCGTTGGCGTTGTTGTTGTCCTCGCGGTGCAACACGGTCACGGCGGGCACTCCGTTCGGCGACAGCACGCGCGCCGTGATCTTCACTGAATCGCTCGATCTGGGAACAGCGGGGCTGTGCAACACGCTTGCCACGGTGGGGGCAGGCCCATTTGAAAGGATGTTCGAGTTTTGAGCGCCCGGCGTGCCGAGATTGTCGGGGATGGGTATGAGCCATGTCTTGCCGATGCTGTGATCCCAGGTTTGCGTGATCAGGCGCGGCTTGCCCCAGATCCAGCGTGCGTCGAACTGAATCGTGTAGGACGCATTGTCATTGATACCGGTGCAGTCGATCTCGGCACGGTTCGCCTTGTTGTCGCCATGACCGTCGGAGATCAGATGCACTTGACCGTTTCGCACGTAGCTCGCCCAGTGGGTGCCCTGACAGAGCCATCCGCTGGCGCTCGAACCGTTGGTGGCGTGCGAAGTCACGTTCTGCAGTTCGTTGCCCCCGTTTCCATTCTGGCGCAGGCTGATGTTTTCCAGCAGAAGGTAGGAATCTCCCACCAGGTGCATGTGGAACTCCTTGTAGTCGGACGAGGAGCCCCTGCTGTTGTTCTGCCGGTAAGTGCCGGTGTGAGTGAAGGTCTGCATCGTGCTCTTCTGGCTCTCGTTGCTGTCCGCCCAGCTGGCTGCGGCGTCGTTGTCCATGTCGGGATGCTTCAACTCCATGCTGCTGCCATCACCGTCGGCGAGTTCCGGCCAGTCACCGCCGGGCAGATAATCGACCTGATCCACCAGGTTCCCCCATGTGTCCTCCAACCTCACAAGCTCTCCGGAATCCCGCAGCTGATCGGTAAAGTCACCGATGATCGGAAGCGCACCGTAGACAGACTCCATCCACGCCCGATCCGCCGCAACGACGAGATAGGCCCCGTCGTCCAGCATGGTGTTCGCCGGAAAGGTGAAATCGATTCCATCGACAAAGCGCCATCCCGAGAGATCCACCGGCGCGTTTCCGCGGTTGTAAAGTTCGACGAACTCGCCATTGCGGTGGTCGGAGGGAAGATCGTACATGATCTCATTGATCACGATGTCATCGTTGCGCGTGGGATTGTTGGGAGCATCCCGCGTCGATGTTTCCGAGGAGAACCAATCACTGGATCCCGCGGGAAATGTCTGCACCGAGTTCCTGCCGACCGGCCTGGTCACCCGGGCGGATGCCAGCACGTTTTCAGTGCCGTCGATGAGGAACAGCGAAATCTCATCCGAACCGACAGGCACTACGAAGGGAACGCTCCAACTGTTGTAATCTCTGGCAGACACCGATCCACCCAATGGCACCTTGTCGGAAAAATCAGGCAGCATCGCCAGGAAGAGAGAGCCGACGTTGATCGTGCTCTCGCCGGAATTGTGAAGCTCGATCCAATCGAGATCGTCCAACCCCTCTGCGAATTGCACCTCGCTGAATGTCAGTGCCGTTGCGAGCCCGGAGAGTTCGCTGTCCCTCACTCCGGGAGAGCCTCCGTTCATGGCACTCACCCGCCAGTTGCGCCAGTTGTCAACGAGACGATCTTCATTCAGCACCACAAGGCTGTGCCCCGTTCCGTTCGCCGCGATGGGCCAGTGGCCGTCATTGCCGTAATTCACGGAACTTACGATGACCCCATTCTTGTCCTTGAGAGTGACCCGCTCGCCTCCGTTGTTGAGGGCCCCGATCCAGGGACCAAAGATTTTCACACTCCCCGGTATGCCCGGGTAGGCCGCGCGCAGGGTGGCCTCATCGACGGATGTGACCAGAATCCGCTGGAAGGCATGCAGAAACATGTGCTGCGAGTCAGCCGCGGAGAACCCGGGGAACTCGTAGTCCACTCCATTCGTGAATTTCCATTTCGCGAAGTCGAGCGGGGTCGCGGTGAGGTTCTGCACTTCAATATAT
>PBXZ01000146.1:0-8866 GCA_002729415.1 Candidatus Poribacteria bacterium
GGCTATGCAGAAGATTAGATCCGCTATACCACCTGAAAGTCAGCAGTATTTAGAACGGATTCGCAAGTTTATTGTTTTCCAGTCCAGACCAATTAAGGATTTCAAGCGGGTCTCTCCTATGATCCAGATTGCGCAGAAAGCGACGACTGGCCAGCAACGACTGGAGTTAACTTATAAGTCGACACGCAGTGGAGAAGTTATTATCAGAATGGTTGATCCCTACGGCATATACCAAGCTGAGAATGCTTTGCGTCTCGTTGGTTACTGTCACCTCCGACAAGACTACCGTGAGTTTAACTTTGATGGCCGGATGGTTGATTTAGTGATGCTGGACGAAACTTTTGAACCTCAGCAAAGTTTCAACCTATCGGAATATACTTCTAGTGGATTTGGTGTGATCAAGGGGGACCCCGTTCAAGCCGTTATCCGTTTAGAACCTCCCGTCTCCCGTTGGGTACGTGAACGGGAATGGGATGGTTTAACTAAAACCGTTGAACTTGAAGACGATGCCATCGAATTGCATTTTGATACAGATGGTCGGCAAGGATTGTTCCGCCAGATTCTGGAATGGGGAGGGTGTGCGGAAGTGGTTGAACCTCCTGATTTCCGTCAACAGATCCTGAATGAGATTGAAAAAATGCAATCCAAGTATATGAGTAGTAACTTGGATTAAAGTTAATAATGCTGTTTGAATTATAGCTCAAGTCTATCGGGCACTAACCCAACTAACTGCTGAAAATCAGTTCCTATCTTGCTCCTGTTATCTTTCTCGATACGGTAAATGTCTATCTGGAGTCTGACTCCCAACACGGTTTGTAAGCTTGATTATGTATGCTTGGTTATTTTGCCGATAAAAAAAACAAAAAAACTATCATCTCCGACACCAGTTGTCGGAGGTTAGCTCCATAATTTAGTCAAAATAAAAAAACAGTTTTACTCACCTAGAATCAAGAGGAAAGTTTATGAATTACAACTACAAATTACAAAAGGAACTGAATGGCGAGTACCAGCTATTAAACAGAGCTCGTTCACGTCATCAACATTTTGAAAAGCTGATTGATTCAATCCAAGAACGAATTATAGAGCTGGAAACATTACACAAAAAACTGGAGATGAATGATCCAGATTTTGCCGTCCATGCTGAAGCAGAAAGGGTGCTTTATCGTCATAACACTTCTCCGGAATGCAGCCAAGACTCAGCAGTTAAAAAAGCAGGATAGCATATTCGATTTAACATTCTTCGATTAAGGGAGTATCCAATGCCGAACTATAATAAAGCCATTTTCATGGGCCGAGTGGTGTGGGATCCAGATTTCAGAATCACCCCTTCTGGTCAGCTAAAAGCAAACACTGCCATTGCTATTAATCACGATTGGATTGCTCAACCAACTGGTGAGAAGAGGAGCACGGTGTGTTTTGTTGATATCGAGGCTACTGGTCGAAACGCCAAAGTTCTTAATGAATGTTTTGAGAAGGGATCATTTATTCATNTAGAGGGTTATCTCCGGTATTGGAAATGGGAAAAAGGGAATGGTGATATCCGGTCCAAGCATGATCTGATGGTCGAATCCTTGTACGTTTCCTAGAACAATTTGTCATAACCAAAACCACTGGAATACTATCACTAGATTATAATCGTAAAACTCACCGTAATAAAGCACTGAGAGGAGGAATTAGGATCATGCCCGTCAAAATTAAAGGGAATGAATATAGCACTGTGGCTGAAAGGTTAAATTCCGTTCATGATGACCATGATTACATATCCATCACAACAAAAATCGTAGACGAAACTCAGGAATACATTACAATCAAGGCAAACGTTAGCATTCATAATGACAGCTTTGANCAAATTTACTCCGGTCACGCGCGAGAGTATTTCGAGTTCAGAAATAGAGATTCGGTCAACTTTGCTTTTGCCCTTGAAAATGCTGAAACATCAGCTATTGGTAGAGCCCTAGCTAGTGCTGGTTATGGCGGAAAAAAGTTCGCTTCTGCCGAAGAGATGTCACGGATCGAAGCCAAAACCAAGGCTCGTGAAAGTCAAATTCCTCATGGCAGTGCTCCTCTACTACAGGTAGTGGAGGATGCCAGACAACAGGCGGACATTTCGGTCGACCAGTTGAAGAAGAAGTCCCAAAATCTTTTCGGGACTGATGACATTCGGGCCTTATCTGGTGTTCAATTGAAGAGAATTGCCAACGAAATTTCAAATGGAAAGAACTAGGCGAACCTATATAATAGATAGGTTCGCCCTATGATTACTTCTCCTGGGTGGATAAGAATTTTATATAACAACGAGAACTCACTTACGTGGGAGTAAATCAACACTCGCACCAAGCCCTTACTTGTGTTAGTTGGTGCACACATATCGTAAAAAACTTGATAATTTGGCTAGTACTAGCCAAATTGTCGGTGGTGACTGCATAAACCAAGTTTTAAAGTGTATGTGGTGGTTAAGTCGTCCGATTTGTCACTGCCAACAGCCCTCCATAATCTCAATGAAACATTCCATCCATTTGATCTGAGTATGTCCTATAGTTCTACGTTAGCTGATCGCGTTATTAATGAAGCAAAATTCGCTAGTCTCTTTATTTTCTGATTTGTTTAGGTATTATGTAATTGAGGTCATCATATTAAAAACTTTCGATGAAACAGAGACTCATTATCAAAACCGTCTGATATGTTTAGCTGTTTATTTTGTTGGATTTTTATCTATTATTATCAGGATTTCTAGCTTGAGAAAAACCAATAAGGTTGTTTTGTATGATGTATATAGTGTTGAGAGTTATTGAATTAGGGCCAGATGCCGTACGTAGGCACACGGAAAATGATACCCAGAATCGGCCATATGCTACCGACTACAAACTGTCCTAAGATCAATCCCAAGAAAAATGGAGTTGCTTTTCGGTACATTTGAAGTCCACCGAACCTCAGCAAAAGCAACTTTACTATCCAAGCGGAAAACAGGCTGAACCATATATAATTTATAGCCCAACTACCAGATGCAGCTGCATAGGCTGCAGGGTGCAGAGGCCACCACAAAAACTTTATTCGCATCAACATAAGGAAAATAGCAAAAAATATTCCGAATGCACTGAATCCCATNGCGATGTAGTTGGNGCGCNCAGGATTAACNAACCATCTTTGTAAATGTTCCCAAGGTTCTTGACCATAGATCATTGGNACTCTAGACATTTGATTTACTGCNCCAAGTTTATAGGAAACGGACAGTAGTGCCCAAAACTGAGATATTACCCCTATTGCCATTGCAATCAGTATGGCAGTAAAAAAGAACTTGCTTTGNACNCCNGACCTCTCTGCCAGTTTGAATCCTTCAAGTTGGTGAGGNATTGGATGAGAGTCGAAAGTACGAGTGAAAAACCAAAAAAACGAGAACATGGATAGGTTCATCGGCCCCAGTTTTCTCGTGCCGACTGCGGTAACTATAATCTGTTCTGGGCCAGTGTAATGTAAATCGTGCATCGGTGCGCCTAACTCAGCACGCATTCGTGAGATAGCAGTTGAAAGCGAGAAATATAGTAGAAAAAAGATCAAGCTNNCCCACCANGACATACCGGTTTTTAAACAGAAAATTACCAAGAATATCAACCCGCCTANCAGAACTAAAACAGGNNTTCGGTATGAAACTTGNCCAACTGAGTTTCTATCATCAATGATAAGGGTCTTTAGAATTCGGCCCAANTGTTTTCTGTTTTGAAACAGAATTATCAGGAACAAACCTATATAAGCGCCAAATCCTTGGTAATTTACATAAGGGTATACTGGATTGTTTACGCCAGCGGAAGTTTTCCAACCCATNACACTTCCGAATAGCAACTGCACTTTCCATAACCCCCAAAAAAACCAGCATGAAAACAGCAAGTCTAAAGGGATCAAAAAACCGATTCCTGCGACGAATGGATAAATCCCTAGTNTNAAGGTTCCCATGGTACTCCANGGTTTAACAGGAAATCTAAAACGGTACNCTTTCTCAAATAGGGCAGGTATNGATGGGAACAAGATATGTAACCCATTGACGATATCTAAGCCAGCNGTAATTCCAAAGGCAATCCACAATGTCCGAATTTTGAAAAAATTCTCACTNGTCATTTGATAGGGAAGTTGGATAATCGGGTAAGTCAATTTTTCTTCTTCAGTCCANTGTTTTCTAAAAATGATGTTGATACAAACCATAACCAGAAGTAAANCTAAGATAAACGCAAACCAANTTGAAACTGGCGTGATCCAACCCAAAAGGTGTTGNTTTGTATATAATGTNGAATTNCCTTTATAGTATCCACTCAATATTTTNTTATCATTNACAGATAGCCATTCAGGNATATATCTCCAGAACAGACTCTTCCAATCATTTTCGGGGGTAGCAAACCAGAACGCATGTCCCAAGATTGGAACCAATATTTCCATAAAGCTGTGCCCCCAATGGCAGATGTGACAGATAACATGGAGTAGATCAATAACAGTTCAGCTTGGGATAAGGCCTTTTGAGGAAAGAATTGTTTTAGCAATAGGTTTAGCAAGGATAGGAAAAACACGCTGAAAACTACGGTAAAAATGAGCGAAACTATGGTCGGTTGTGCGGAATATTGCACTAATTCAATATGGGTGATCCAGTAACAGTTTGCAGGTATCAGTACCAGCCCAATTGCTACTGCCCGCCAGTGACTCGATGAAGCCTTTCTCGTCGTCCCCATATTATGTTTGTCTTGTGTCGAGAGGTTTAGTCGTCTATCAATTCCAGATAGCAGTTTGATCATTTTATAAACAGCTACCAGAGATAGATTGTTAAGACAAGTTAATAAGTGTCTCCGACGAATGAAAAAAGTCCTGTTTCAAACAGGACTTTTTTAAGGGAACTAACATTGATTCCAAGTTTTCAGACTTTTTCAGAACGCGAATAAAGCAGCGGAAGATGTTCGTTATCCTCAAGAATATCTCCAATCTGCAAACTGTTAAAGTACTCATCGGGTAAAACGCTCTGNTTCCCTTTAAATGTTTCACCTTCAGGCATTAAAAGCATGGCAAATGCGCGGCGTGATTTTGTGGTCATATTTGGTCCTGCAGCGTGTGCTACCATGCCGTTGATNAAGGCACAGGACCCTGCTCTCATCTCAGCCACGTACGGTTCTATCTGTTCCCATTCGGGGTATTCTTGGAAAATCTGACCGATNCCTTCCCTNCCNAGGCCGCCTATAGGCTCAAAGCGACTGGTTTGATGTGTACCTGGTAGGAAATATAAACAGCCGTTTTGAACTGTAGCATCATCAAGCGTNAACCAAAACATGGTTGCCTGACGAGTATAATAAGGATCAGATGGATTGTCCAAATGCCAATTGGTTGGATTNGCCCAAGGTTCCTTGATTAACGCATGGTCATGAAATAACCGCATGCCATTAACCCCAGTTAAATCTGTGGCCAGTTTCCCTAAGCGAGGATCAAGTGCCAAGTGCCGGATCTTTTCGTTCTTCTTCCACAGATTGACACACTGGATAAAAACGTATTTATAGTAGCTCTCGNCTCGGTTCTGATTGTGAGTTCCTTCTTGATCAATTTGTTGTTTAACAGCTTCGTCCACGGCTTCACGCCAAGAAGCGAGTTCTGTTTTGGACAAAAGCTGATCGATGACCAAAAAGCCATTTTTTTGGTAGAAACTAATTTGTTGATTACTTAAAGTAGTATTCATGTTCTGTCTCCGGAATATGGAAATTAAACCTGACACTAGGTTACTAACCCAAGCTGGAGACTATCAAAAAATCATTGAACCTGAAAAATGTAGATCTACTCAGTGGGCGCATTCTCATGGCAGATGAGAAAGGTATCCGATAACTAATGCAAAATAGCGAGCATATTCTCCTCAATCATAGGCACCTCCCCTGTGTTCACCAAGTAACCGACGTTGTCTGGGAGTTGCTTGAGCAAGAATGGAATCATCAAACTGAAAACGGTTGAGGTATGGAGGAAACTTTTGGGTAATCATCCGCATAGCATAATGAACCTGCAATAAATAGCGGGTCTTATCGCTAGTATTGGCGGTACCACGGTGCCAAACTTCACTGCGAAAAACTACTACGTCACCAGCATTGCACAGAATACTCATTTCTTCACCACCTTGCCATTCAGTTTCGCCACTTGGTGAACGACCAGATCGATGACTACCTGTCACAAAATTGGTTGGTCCTAATTCTTCAGATATATCGTCCAAGTAATAGTGGGCTGTAGTAATGAAGATTGGAATCTTGACTCGCGGGTTTGTGGCTACATCTTCGGGCAAACTGATTGGCAGCCAATCGGTATGTAGGCTTTGGTCCGGACGACCGGGTCCCGTTAACCAAGATTGCATACCGATAATGTGGCAATCGCTACCATGGACAGTTTCTACTACATTAATCAATTGTGGGTTATCAAGATATTGAAGAAAAAGCGGATCTCGGTTAAATGAATTATTAATTATCTTGTTGAGAAACCCGCTACCATTTTGGGGAGAGTTGTGCCTATCAAAGCTTTCTTCTAAGGCTTCTAATCGGTCCATGACCGCTCGTAATTCCGCAATTTCTTCAGAATTGATCACAGCAGGAAAATAAGCGTATCCATCTCTTTCCAAAGCCTCTACCTGGCTTTCAAGATCCGAATAGGTTATCAGTGGTAATGCTTTCGCCATGCTTGCTATATCTCCTTAAGTATTGATTATTGGAATGTATATGTAATATGATCATAACGAGGTCATTCACTTCAGTTCTTTGATTAAATCTGGGAGAACATAAAGTGACTCAGACAGCTCATCACCAAATTTGTTTAATTTGTGACCAAGTGCTGGTTAATTTGTTCTTGGCATCAACTGCGAGTGGTTTCAGGTTAAGTTCTTTTGTGACATCAACATACCTCGGTGTACCAGTTGTCTTCTTACCATTGTTTTTATTTGCCGTATTATCATCCGCGTTCTTGTTATCAAAAGTATAATGTGCGTTTAAACTGGGTTCATCTCCCATCAGAGTGTTCATCATGAAGTCGTTAATTTCTTTTTCCGTTCGCGCAATTTCCCAAATACGGATTTCGTCTATTAGGCCAGTGCAGGCCCATTGTGCACTATCTCCTACACCTATGTATAACGACGCTTTGGAATCATTTAGCTCCTTTGCACTATAAGCGGCTGCTCCTACCTTTTTCCCATCAATATATATCCGCATTTCCTTCCCATCCCAAATGCCAGCGTGATGTTGCCATTTCTTAAGTTCTAAACCTGGTGCGTCCAAGATTTTTGTTTGAGGCCAGAGGACAAATCTGATTTTAGTTCCGTCAATCAGTTCTGGAAAAATGTAGTCTCTCTGTCCACCCCAATCTTTGGCTAGGCATTCGCCACCATTGCTTTCCATTTTCATCCATGCTTCTATAGTTAGAGCTTTTTTAGGGTTAAGGCTTTCGCTATCAGGAACCTCGATATAGGTTTTCCCATCTAATTGTAATGCGATGTTGGCTGCGTTAGACGCTGTGAGACCTAAAAATATCAGTGCAATGCCTACAGAGTAAAATAATGATTTCACTATGTCACCTCTTCGATTTAGTTGCTGATTCAAAAATTATGGAGATTCATGAAAAGTTGTTCCAACAGTGTATTTTCATGAGAAGAGCTGATGTTGTCATCTAGCTAGAAGATGGAATGATATGTACTAGGGCATCGCCATATCTCTCCGAATTCTGCCCCAAGTGTCGGCAAGCTTGTTGCTGGAATTGACGGCTAAATTTCCTGGCACATTTTTCCCGTCAATAATGATATCATCAAATATGGCCTCTCCTTGCCAGACAGATAGACCTATGATGCCTGTTTTGAATGACTTTTCTTTATCTTCCCAAGTATTGANTTGTTTACCATTGAAGTATCCACTCAAAGTAAATCCTTTCACCTCCAACTTGATGGAGAATTCTTTCTTNANGTCAAGAGGAATATTGTCCGCGGTTTNTTGGGTNTAATCTCCCTTCTTTATGTATAGATCTCCTTGTTTATTTGCCAGGTCAATCCACCAATCGTAGTGGTTATTAATATCCATCCACCGAACATGAATTGCTAACCAAGCACCTTNGGNNTTCCTTACTTTGGNCTCAATGGAATAATCTGGACCCCACTTTGGATCGCCGATCAAAANCGCTCCTTCTACACNGTTGGGTTCGACCCCATGATATCCGCCATCCTTGATTTTCCAAGTTCCACCANCTTTCTTCCATCCGTCAGGTTTATTATCGCTAAAATCGTCAACGAATGTTCCAGACCAAACTGTTAGCGTTGTCATACTTAGAACTGCTACGGCGAGAAAGTGCAAAACTCTGATNCTTCTTTGTGNGATCATCTGAGTAACCTCCTTAATCGTTGGGCTATATTTCCCTTAACTTTTCCCTCAAATTCAGGCGAAGGAATACCGAAAAAACTGAACGCCTTGTCCTTCGGAGAGTAACAAAAGACGGGATAGAAATCAATAATAAACTTGCGACACCAATGGAACATGAATAATTCAGCAATGTGAATCTATAAATAACACTTTCATAATAGGTCTTATTTACCCTTAAGCTTCAATCATGATAGAATACGTCGAAGGCTGTTGGCTTAATCTAGGTTGTTGAATATGGAAGATTTGTTAGATCAAAGAAGCTTGTTGACTCTGCAAATTTAAAATCGATAAATTTTTGGTGTCAGAGGTTGCTTCTAATACTCCAATGGGCATGGAGAGATCAGTAAAGATACAACATTGGCGGCAGTTAGGTTAGTTTCATTGTAAGCCCCTATTTGTTTGGAGACGGATATGAGCCGGTTTTTCCAACAAGAAGATTTGATACGTCTTTTCCAGAAGATTGCTGATTG
>PBXZ01000147.1:0-12024 GCA_002729415.1 Candidatus Poribacteria bacterium
TTAATGTCTAATGGTTAAACATAAATTCCGTCGAATTCAGTAGTCCCCACAAGATGTCCTCATAGACAGCGGAGTCCGTCACATTATCGCCTATGAGTTCTCCGAAACTTTCTACTTCCTCGCGAGTAGGTCGACGGCTGAGCGTGTGGATGAAGATTTCCTCAATTATCCCTTCAGTTGTATTTTTTGATAACATGAACTGTTTCACTTTACCGCCAGCGGAGAGGCGATCCCTCAGGGTATCACCAACGGCCATATGAAGTGCCTGCGAAAGAGTTGGCTCTTTCTTTGTTTCACAGGCACAGATCGTCGCCCGACTGGAACGACCGAAAGTTTTGAAGAACTCATCGCCAAATCTTGGACCTTGGCTGTCACCACTCACACGTGGGTAATAATCAATGGCTCGCGTTCCTTCAGGAAATCCTGGGAACCGTCGTGTAACCCCAGTAACTGCCACAACTGAGTCCATCAGAACATCAGCTCGCAAGCGACGTAGATGGGCGTGGGAGAATTGCCGTGTGTCCCTTTTGTTCGAGGAATTAGGTTTGGCACTGAGTTGATAAACACGGGAGTTACAAATGTCACGCACGAGACTCCGTAAATCAAACCCTGAATCTACTAAGCGTTTCGATAATGCCTCGAGTAACGGACCGTTCACTGGAGGATTGCTTACTCGCACATCGTCTACTGGTTCAATAATTCCACGACCCAGCAATTGTGCCCAGATACGATTGGCAAGGTTACGACTAAATAACTCATTTTTTGGAGACGTTAACCAATCAGCAAGCTCTCTACGAGGGTCTCCATCTCTCTCAACTGGCTCGGTCGAACCAAGCACTTTGGCAGGCATCGGTCGACCATCAACCTTGTGGTTAGCAGGTGGAGCCGAGGTGTCGTAGTAAATTCGACGTTCTCGAGGTTCAACGCCAGGTTTACGCCGTATACCGGTAAAGAAACTAACAAAACCATAGTAGTCATTCATCGTCCAACGATCAAATGGGTGATTATGGCATTCAGCACACTGAATTTGAACACCGAGAAACACCTGCGAAAAATCAGCGGCTAGAGCCTTCGGGTCGACCTTTGGCTTGTGTATCATCATTGTATAGAGGTTCACAGGTCCATTCATGAGGTTGCTGCCAGAGGAGGCTACCATTTCCGCTACAAACTCATTGAGCGGTCGACCGGAACGCATTTGTTGGCGGATCCATTCATAAAATGCCTCGGCGGCCTTGACATGGGTAGCAACTGGTGCGTAGTTTCCCCCAATGATCCGTAATTGCTCACCCCACAATGCCGTCCAAAGATCAGCGAAAGCATTATTTTGCAGCAGGTCGTCAACCTTACGTGAACGTTTTCCCGATTGGGTGTCTTCCATAAAATCGTAGTACTCGTTGCTGGTTGGCGGTCGGCCGACAAGATCGAGCGTAACACGACGCAGAAAAGTTTCATCATCACACAAATCTGAAGGAACGATCCGGAGTTTCTGTAACCGCTCAAATACTAATGTATCAATATAGTTAAATACTGGTGGGTTCGGCCAAGTGAACCCATTTGCCTGTGGTAACACAATGACTTCTGCTCCAACCGTAAACCTACTGAAACGGGCGAAAACGTACGTGTCACCTGGTCCAATAGCCGTTACTTGGCCATGTTCATCGATTGTGGCCACATTCATGTTGTTGCTATGGAACCGAGCCAATGATGTGACATCTTCTGAAGACCCATCGTCCGCTTTTGCTACCACCTTAAGCATTCCTATGTTACCAATCTCTTCGAACACAAAGCGGGTCTTTGATAACACGATCTCGATAGTATCGGGAACTTGACCAGAATCATCCCGTGCCCCTAATTCGATCCAATGAAGCAGGGTCCGGTAGTAACTACTATCCCGATCAAAACGCTTACCACCGGTATGTGGAACTGCACCAACGGCCTTTTTTAACAGTAAACTCTGTTCTGGAACAGACGTGTTCACTCGGCGTCCAATCATCTCCTGAGTAATTCTAAAATAATCGCCCTTCGGATCATAACCGAACAGTGAAAGCATAAAGCCATCTTTCCCTCGTGCAGAACCATGGCATGTACCCGCATTACACCCAGCACGAAATAGAATAGGCATTACATCCCGACGAAAACTCAATGTGGAAGAGCCTCTATCATCGGCAAGAGCATAAATCGAAATTACGAAACCAACGAAAACGATGGCTACACACCTGATTACCTTCATCAACCTATAGAGAGTATAGTTAAACATTACCGCTCCAGTTCTTTTACTGATTGAAATCGAGTTTTCTACCTTATGTACGTTTATAGTTTCGGGTCGATCCGTAGAGTTCCACTTCCCGTCCGTTGAAGAATTTCCTGCCCTTCGGTTTCAACAACCACTTCGCACGATAGTCCAGCGACACGCCCAAGCAAAGCTTCATTGGTTGCTTCAACTTGAAATGAAATCTCCTTTAAATGCTTTGTTAAGAGAGGAAGAGGATTAATCAGATGAACTCCCTTAGGCAGACCAATAAGTTTCACGCGTGCCTCTCCTTCAAACGGTCTCTTGTGGCGTACGGTCCAAACAAACTGTTTACGCTGGCCTCGACGGATACTCTCTGGCTGACTGGTTAGTTCAACGTACGGTTCCGTGATGGTCAGATTGACGATTGCAGAAGATACGCGCACATGCCCCGTGCCAACATAATCGCTGAAGTCTTCTCGTACGGTACTGGCAACGACAACGATAGGCAAGATACCAAGCGGAGCTCTTTCCTGCGCGGAAATACGTAGGAACGCCTCATTCTGTCCTGACGGAATTACTTGGGTGGGAGGAAAACCTATACCTGGAGGTCTCCAGTCACATCGGAACTGGACCGGTTGGTTAAACCCTTCACGCCGAGTGACCTTTACAAGTATAGCTAATTCACCACCACGGACGAGTGGTACGGATGGTGGAGTGACATCGATGGTAAATGGCGCTGGTTCGGTAACTCCAAGTACAAAGCGGTTAAGCCGAACCGTTCTCCAAGCATCACCGCCTGGATGATTAATAAAAGGGATGTTTTGTTGTGATCTACTTTTAAGTCTGTGAGAAGAATCGATGGGAACAACTTCTAGTGTAACCAAGGCTCCCTTCAGTAACGCAGATTGGTCTGCAACAAACTGCACAGGCCAGAGTTTTGCTCCAGAAGGAACTCGTGGCGATACAGATCGAACACCTGCTGGAAGACCATTAGCTATAATATTCAACTCTCCACGATATGTATTTCCTTGTCCCGGCAATATACTCACATTGACAGTCCACCTATTACCTTGTGGGACGGCGAGGCTACTAGTTCGCGGGCATTCCATCCAGTCGTTAGCTCGGCTAACCAAAGCTGTATGAATCACATTCTTAGGGGAAACAATCTCTACACGATAGATACCAGTGGGTCCACCAGAATTACTGGTATCCTCAATTTCAAGTAAGTAGTCGCCATCAGCTGTCGGTTCCCAGATTACAGAGGGGTCCAAGACTTCTTTCAGTCCTCCTCCGCCACGGAAAGAAGTGCCGAAGATATCGTGGTCGGTAAGTAAGGCATCGTCCACTTCCAATTCAATAGAACCAGGCTTACTTTTAGAGTCAGTTGAGCGAATACGAATCTTTGGATCAATTGGCGACCCCAAAGTAGCCGCAAACACACGGACTTGTAACCGATCACCCTTCTTGGCTGAGATCCTAAACACATCGGTATCACCAGCTTGACTAATGATGCCATTTAAGACTGAAGGGAGTTTATCAACAAAAGTTTCCAATGCTGTCTGATTCTCCAAGATGTTAGGGTATGGACTCGATCGTAGTAATAACGATGAAGGACTGCCACTGAAATATTCGAATCGGCCAATTTTTTCCGGTATATCGATAGTTTCTTCATAATCACCTGTAGGGTCACCCAGCAGGGTGATGACCTGTTTAGAACCTGCCTGACCTCCAGGTGGGTACGCAACCAATGGACGTCGATTCTCGCTAATATGCAAACAATAGATAGTATTCCGAGGAGCAAAGACCGAACGTCTTACTTCGACGTATGCTAAACCATCATAGGATAGTTTAAGAGAGACTACTGGATCTTGAAGATGCAGTGGGTTATCGTCGTTGGTCGCCAACTCCTGACCAGATTCATCAAGTATCCGAACAGCAAGATCAAATTCCGAATCTCCATAATGATTGTAGGAAATCCGCACGGAATCAACTTCGACGGACAGTTGTTGTCCCTCTTTCGCCGGAATACGGAATAGGTCTATCTCTCCACGCGATCCGGAACCCAGCTGACCTTGAATTGTCACATTTGGCAAAACAGGGAAAGCTTTCTCTAGTGTGTTGTTTGCATCTGGAGCTTTTTTGCTTTCATCGATAACTGGAAAAGGAGTAACATGAAACGTACCGAGGGATGAGATTTCAGCACCGAATCGGATGCGAAATGGATGCTCACCAAGCGGGCAACTAGGTTCAATTTCGAATTTGCACGTGATTTGTTCCTTGATGAATCCACCATGCGCTAATCCGATACGACGAGGAAGATCCGGTAGCTTCTCGAATTGGACTGCTTGGATACCCGGTCGAAAAAAGATAATCTCGCGAGGCTCTTCGATAATAGCTCCTTGAATCGTTACTTCAACTGATGTGCCCCGTTGTCCGAATCGTGGAAGCGTCCGCTCAATGTGGTACGGTCCTATAGCATGTGTGATGGTAGTTAATAGCCAGGTAAAGCAAAACAGAGCAAATTTAAAAAGCAAGACTTCGAATATCGTTGGATCTTGGTGATCCCTTGGGGCAATAGTTAGTCGATTCATCTCTTCGCGTCCTACCCCTCCATAATGGGAGGCTACAACTTCATGTGAGTAAGTCTTCTACCAGCTCCCCACCTTTGATAATCTCAATTGGCCGAGTACCGAACGCGACCAGTTCCTTGTTAGCATCGATGCCAAGCTGGTGATAAATTGTAAAGAGGAGATGTTCCAGTGGGACAGGATCCCGAGCGGGTTCTGCCGCCGTTGCGTCACTAGCTCCATAAACAAGCCCGGGAGCAAAACCACCTCCAGCTAGCAGCAATGAATAGCATCGTGCCCAATGATCACGACCACTTGTAGCATTTACCTTGGGTGTCCGACCAAATTCGGTTGTCACCCAGAACAGCGTCGTCTCGAGAAGACCACGTTGTTCTAAATCTGTAACCAACCCAGCAATAGCATGATCGAGTGCCGGCATTTGGTCCAGGCAGGTTCTTTTAATATCAACGTGCGCATCCCACGACCCGTAATCTACCGTCACGAACCGCACTCCAGATTCCACTAAGCGACGTGCAACGATCAGCCGTTCTGCAAGTCCCTTAGGATGATATCTGTTATCTGGCCCCTTTAAGCCTACAACATGACTTCCGTAGAGTTTTTTCGTTTCATCGGTTTCCCCTTCAAGTGTAAACGCTTTCTGGGCTTTTTCTGATGTAAGCAGGGCGTAGGCTCGTTTGTAGAAGTCATCCATTGTGTCGAGAGTCGTGGGATCAGTTTCCAAGTTTCGAATTCGTTGCTCAACAATTTGACGAGCTGTCTGTCGTCGGTCGAACCGTTCTAAGGATACACCGTCTGGAATGGAGAAGTCACGAACTCTATAGCTACGGCTGCCTGGATCAGAGTTGATCTCAAAAGGTCCATAGGTGCTACTTAGAAAACCTGTTCCACCTGCATAAGCATTTTTGTTGGGAATAGCAATATAGGGAGGTAGGTCACCTCGTAATCCAAGTTCGTGCGAAACAATCGACCCCATTTGTGGATAATCAATGACAGCCGTTGGTGTATATCCAGTGAAAAGATGATAGGTGGCTAACCCATGGTCTGGGATACGGCCCACGATGCTACGCACTATAGTTACTTTGTCAGCGATCTTCGCGGTTTCTGAAAAATTATCGCTGAAAACGTCTCCGTTTTTCGTCTTTGTTACACCGAATGAGCCGCGATATTCCACTGGCGCTTCAGGTTTGGGGTCAAATGACTCCTGCTGGGGCATCCCTCCACCTAAATGGAGCTGAATTACACTTAATGCCTTAGGCTCGAGTTTTCCTGCCTTTACTGCAGAGAAAGCTTTATCATTAAACGCCTGNAGGTGGAACATGTCCCCCATTGAAAGACCAAGCGCTCCACAAACTCCCGCTTTAATCACTTGCCGTCGCGAGATCGCGCGGAATCCAGCACAACCGGTATGATCTATCTGGTTTTGGTTTATTAGGGATGTCTTCATACTCTTTATCTCCTTAACGGGCAAGATTTCCAGTTTGCTTTAAACACTACTCTGATCTCCAGAATCGGACAAGACCTGCACTGTCACCACTAATGACAGTTTTGCCCTCATTTGCAATTGAACTGCTGATCGGAATTCCAGATTCAAGTGTAAAACTCTTTTTCTGATTTCCATTGGGGGCCCAGAGTCGAACAACTTGGTCTCGCCCTGTTGTTACAAGGTTCCCCTTTTGATCAAAACGTCCAGCGAGCACACCATTTGGAATACGGCCGTAGACACCTGCAGGNCGCTTTGGTGGATGGGCGTTAGTCTTGGAAGTNGCAGGGAATCCNTCAGTCACGTCCCACCAGATCAAGCGACCATCTTCGCCCATAGAAGCCAAAACTTTGCTATCAATACGCCANTCTAGAGCACGAACNGCTTCTTTATGTTCCAAGAANCTAAGTAGAATNTTACCGCTATTTGCGTCCCAAAGATGAATTCCNCCAGCACGGTCAGCTGTNACNAATTTCGACCCATCCGGGCTGAAGCTAACAGCGGTGATCCAGTCGGTGTGCCTCTCAATTCTGTAACACAACGTACCTTCTGTTGTTAAATACACTTTAACCACTCGTCCTGAACCACCTAATGCAACCAAACGTTGATCCGGACTAAGATCAGCGGCAATAANGGCATCTATTTCATCACCAATTTCGGTCAGTCGCTGACCCGTTTGAATATCGAAGAGTACCACTTTCCCTGATTCACCCGGACGTCCTCCCGCTACCATGAGAAGAACACCGTCGCGACTAAAGCGAATTACATAAGGAATCCCTTCGGGAAATGCTAGTCTGCCCACTTCCTTTTCCGTCTTGGTGTGGATAAGCCGAACATGTTCCTGTGCTGATACCGCCAGCAATGGTGCCCATGGACTAGCGTCCATCGCCAGAACCGGCAACGGTCGTTTTACTTGCGGGACTTTGACTTGACGTAGATTCTGTGGCATGGGAGAAAAACCGTCCCGCTTAATACCAGCAGGAGTGGGTNGGAACGTTAGATCCCGCGTTTTNACCATCGACTTGCTACTCATCGANTCCCTCAATCCAGTATCGATCCACCTTTGAATCATCGCAATTTGTTCATCAGGTAGAGGAGGTTGATAGGGTGGCATTCGGGCATTATCGTCTGGATTGGTGATTACTTGGAACAATAAGCTCTGGCTGGATCTCCCAGCGATAACAACCTCACCTGCACTGCCTCCTTTAAGTACATTAGCATAGATTTGCAGGTTAATACCTGCTTTCTGTTTGTCNTCACCATGACACTTCAGNCAGTGTTGACGGAAAATCGGTTTGACATGATCNTTGTAGGTTATTGGCGTCTTTTCGCTTGCAACACNNANTGTAAGTAAAGCAAAAAAACTGGTAAAGAGAANGTGTTGAAGAACAACNCAGTGTGNACTCATACAGGTCTNTTTTGTCCAACCATACCCAAATTTCACCTATTATATATANACGCCCGTTTTCTGTCAAGTAAAGGCNTTTTTAGCATAATCAAGAAAGTAGAAGCNCAAACTNTTTGCANACTTCATCAGAGTTGACCATACTAAATATAAACAAAATNGNATAATAAAATAAAACTATATGTCAAGAGTTCAATGGCCACATTTGGTTCTCCAAGTTGCTATCTAGTTCGACCGTATTGGAAAGGTTCATTCATAGACAACACCAAAATTGCCAATAAACATTGGAATGGCAACTAACACAAACATAATAATCAAAACAAATTGTTTCATCCTATATATTTCGGCTTATGGAATGGACTTGGGCCCAAATTATATGATCACCAAATAAGACTAACATTTGTTTTGCATACTTTCATACTGTCTCGTTAAAATAAAGAGACTTTAGAAATCGAGCGTGTCTGGGAAAATCATAGTCAAATCTTGCCGGTTGCCACGATGGATTTCAGTTTACCTCGTGGGACTTGTAATAAATTTATCTTTGTCGAAAAAAATAGGATCAAAAGATGAAAATTACAAATATTAAATCATTCCCTGTTTGGGGCGGTAATNGGAACTTTTTCTTCGTTAAAGTTGAAACTGACGCAGGAATCTACGGCATCGGTGAAGGAGGAATCACTTGGCGTGAATTGGCAGCGGCTGCTTGTGTAGATCANTTGAAGCCACTTTTGATTGGAGAAGANCCNAGTCAAATCGAGCATCTCTGGCAGCTTATGTTTCGCGGTGGTTTTTTTCCCGCTGGTCGAATTGCTTGCTCTGCTATTAGTGCCATTGACATCGCTCTATGGGATATACGAGGCAAAGTTCTCGGTGTACCTGTTTATGATTTACTTGGGGGATTGGTGCGAAAAAAAGTGGTCTGTTATCCACATATTGGAGGTGAATCACCCGAACAATTAGCTAACAACGCAATAAAGATGGCTGATCAAGGATGGCGNTTCGTTCGATGGGGGACACCAACAGAGGGAGATATTTTGGAACCTTCAAAAGCAGCTCGTCAGACACTTAAGCAATGCGATGCTGTACGTACAGCTCTTGGAGATGATATCGAAATCCTGATCGATGTTCACACACGTCTCGATCCGCAGCACGTNATTCCGCTCTGCCGTTCGCTGGAGCAGTTTCACCCCTATTTTATTGAAGATCCACTTCGGTCTGAGAATGTGAAAACTTATCATCAAATGGCACGCCATGTGTCTGTACCATTAGCGGTCGGCGAACAGTTCGCTACCAAATGGGAGTTTCGTGAATTAATCGAAGAAGAGCTGATGCAATACGCACGAATTGATGTTTGTATTGTTGGCGGGCTAACCGAAGCCCGAAAAGTGGCCAACTGGTGCGAAACCCATTATATTGATATCGCTCCACATAATCCGCTAGGCCCAGTTTCAACAGCTGCTTGCTTACATCTTGATCTCGCTACTTCTAACTTTGGAGTGCAAGAGTTACCACGTCAGCCAGGCACTATTCTGCCGGAGGTTTTTCCAGTGCAAGTGTCGTTCGAAGATGGACATCTGTTACCACCAACGTCCCCAGGTTTAGGTATTGACTTTAATGAAGAAGCTGCCTTAGCATCCTATTATCAAGAGGGTGGTTCACCCCGAATATCTCGACCTGATGGCACATTTACTAANTGGTAGNGACTTTTTAGCTGGTTCTGAATCAGGTTTATGACCATACATACACAACCATCGGACAAAACAGTTCGTTGATNGCACTATCTTGGCCAAATTAACCAACTGGTATCAATTAGTAGCCCATCATGTTGACCCAAGGCTATGTCATCAACTGCAAAAGATCGGATTCGNTGCGAATTATTGAATCGTCGTGACCGAATACCTTTAGACTTGCGTCGGCAGTCTAGTCGGAAAATTTGTCTATCCCTTGAGAAATTGATAGAGGAAAGGCGGTTTAGTCGTTCACTCTTCTACCTGAATATGAGAAGTGAAGTTGAAACCGATTGGCTGGTGGCTAGACAACTAGCTACTACCTGCTTAGTTGCAATACCAAGAGTCGAAGGGAAAGAGATCTATCCCTATCAACTGACTAATTTACAAACGGAAATCAATCAACATAAATGGGGTATGCGAGAACCAAATCCAACCATTTGTTCTCCTATCGACCCGGAATCCTTAGATCTTGTTTTGGTACCTGGATGTGGGTTTGATTCACGAAGGTATAGGATTGGTTATGGAGGTGGATTTTACGACCGTTTCCTGCAAACCTGTCCGCAGGCACTGACCGTAGGTTTGGCTTTTGACGCCCAGATTGTGGATCAGTTGCCCACTCAGCCATGGGATCACCCCGTGGATCTGGTTTTAACAGAGCAGCGGATCATTTAGAATCCTAGTTTGTTTTAGAGGATGAATTTGATGTTCTATTTAGAAACCTAGTTTCCAACGCTCGATCACGAATATCCGCCCACTCCCAACAACATCTGTGCCTCAAAATCGGCTTCTTCCAAAAACGGTTTCGTTAACCCTTCTTCAGGTTGAGGGCCACCGTGAGGTGATTTGCGCAACCAAGTTGGGGTGTAGCTCAAAATTAACATCCTACGTTTTGCCTTTAGTGTTGGTAGCGCTCGGTGCCATAGATTGCCGTGGATCAAGACCCCACCTCCTGCTTTGACAGAGACTTCCAACTCACCTTCTATTGGTTCATACGTATCAAGCGGAGGCTCTCGATCCAACCAATTGTGTGATCCAGGTACAACGGCCACTGTACCGGTATCTACGTTTAAATCATCGAGATAAATCAAGCTATCAATGCAATGAGGTTGAGAAAACCACGGTGGCAATGGATTAGAAACCACCCGCATATGTCGGTGCCAAGGTGTTTGTTGGCATCGATCGTCACCTGGATAACTGATTCGGGCACTTAAACCTCGCAACCGAACTAGTGGTCCCATCATCGCACGGACAATCGACAATACTGGTTGAAACCTCAAAAGTTCTAGAAACGCTTCGTCTTTGTCCATAAGGTGTCGTGGAATAAATCCCCAGCCTCGCTTTCCAGAAATTGCCATATCACGATTTTTCCATTCGTTTTCCTCCAACCGGTCTAGCGCATCCTGAAGTCGATGAAGAGCACTGTCTCGAAAAAGGCTTTCTCTAACCAAATAGCCGGATTCGGCAAATGTCTGCAATTCCTGGGGACTGGCTTGTACATCTACTTCCCAGTGTCGGCCACTTTCATCTCCTTTACGGCTGTTAAGAACTTCATAATGGATTTTATGTCTATTCATATTCATCTCCACCAATACTATCTTTGTAATGTATGTATTGCTTTAGAACCTTTTTTATTATTGGGACTCCGAAATTGAATCCAAACAAATCTGCCTCTTCAGGTTTTAGCGGGGATAGAATGTCCTTTCAAAGTAAACTATCTATCGGTTGGATACACGATCGGTCTTCGCATTGATTGCCGAAAAGAAGCTGACTCTCAGCCTGAAATGAAAACTTTGAAACAGCTCGTCAAGCTTCTGCGTATGACCACCAGTGCTACTTCCAAATGGCGTCTTTTGTCTATTTCAAGTTCTTGTTCGCCTTTTTAACTATCTCTGTTTTTGATCGTTTGTAGTTTCTGCTGGAGGCTATTTGTTCAATGGCACCTAAGTAACAGGCTAAAAAAACATCATCATAATGCGTTGAACACGTTACAAACTCAGTGTATCAAGATTAAGGTTGAGGCAAGGCCGAAAACCTGTATAATAAAATTCCAATGTGTGGTTAATAACACAATTGGATCCCATAAACTTCAATATATAGCAGCTTATGATAACTGAGTTGATAAATAGAATCCGATAGTTAAAAACCAAACATTCCTTATCAATAAATACCAAGGTTAATTAATGAATGCAAGAGGTTTATACCTTTGGTACTACTAGAAAAGAATTAAGGATACACAAAGAGAGCTTTAAAGGATGGGATAAAATGACCAACGAGGAAAATTATCATTTCGATGTGGCAGGCTATCTTATTGTTCCTAGTGTTTTGACTGTCGATGAGCTGAAAGCTTGCAATCAGACACTTGATCAAGCAGGAATTGGTGTTGGGAAACTTGAATGCACAGTGGCTTCTTGTTCCCCTCTGCTTGCTTTGTGCGACCATCCTGTGTTGACACACTACTTGGAGCAGATATGTGGTACGGGGTTTCGGCAGGATCAGCCCCCACATTTGATTGGTCCAGAAACCGACCAAACGAAACCTTTTCTGTCAGAGGGTAGCGAATGGCAGGATTGGTCCCGAGCCTATCGTCA
>PBXZ01000148.1:0-17147 GCA_002729415.1 Candidatus Poribacteria bacterium
ATTGGCAACTCTACATGAGCTTGCTTGACAAGGCGAAATTATGCATTGATGTTTCCCATTCACAGTTATGGGGGTATGATCCAGTTGAGTCGATTAAGGATTTTCGTCAACAGTTAAATTATATTCACTTACAAGATTATTCCTCAACTTCTCGTGATGAGAATGGCACATATTTGCCTGTTTGGGTAGATGTTGGAGCAGGGAAGAGCTTGGACTTTATGGGCATTATGAGTACCTTGGAAAAAATCAGTTATGGGCGTTGGATTACATGTTGTCCTGGTCAGCCAATTCCAGGTATGGAAGATGTTATAAGTGAAGTGAGGCGAAGTAAGGATATGCGCGCTTATTTAAGAAGTTTAGGTTACTGATAGCTGTACTTGCGATCCAAGGTTGTTTCATTAAAGACAAAACATTTTTTGTGAATTAATTCCTGCCCAATAGTTGCAAGACTGCATTAGCTGCGATCTCCGAATCCCTCAGTGGTTCAATTACCATTTTTTGCTTTAACAGAGACAAGATAGTTGTTTTGATTTCTGTAATTTGAACCCATTTAATATGTTCCATCTGCTCCATTTCGCTATATACTAGGTCCTGTTTCGGACTCTTCGATACCCTACGGTTTACTCCGAGGATTACTAATTTTCTTCCACTACTTGCTGCTTCACAGACCATAGAGAAACTATCTTCTGTGACAATCAGTAGATCTGAAAGCGAAAATATATCTGTGACTGTGTATTTGTTTTGACGATCAGCTAGAATGCAAATTGGGCAGACTAGTGTATCTAACATGTCTTTGGTGATGAGATTGTTGATGGTTGATGGCGTCCTACGCGAAGTTGCTAACAATATTTTCAGGTCAAATTCTTGACTCAATGTACGCAATGTATGTAACAGATTAGTAATAGTCTGTGGACAAATTGTATGATACCGATCATCTCCGCCAATCAGCAGGCCAATGGTGATTGAGGAAGAGATATTGATATTTCTTCTTAGTGTTTCTGCTTGCTCTTTAAGTTTCTCTGGTGAAATACGGTTTGGGCCGCCAGTTGTTTGACAAAGATTCGGTTTTTTCTGCTTGGGCCAACTTGTTTGTGGAAGAATCGCCAAGTCAAAAAAATCGGTTCCAACTGGTGAGGGGTGTCGACACGTTACTGTCTGAGCATTGAGAAGCTGTCCCAGTAATAAATTGATAGCAGCAACAGAGGATCCTGTTGATATTATGGCATCTGTGTGTTGAATTGAGGCGATCTCGCTCAAGGTTTTCGAAGAGAGTGTTAACTTGAGGCAAAATCGTATGATTTTTTTTGGCAGTAAGTATCTACCGAAGATGCAAGTTGCGATGCGTAACAAATTGTCGTGTAATTTTCTTCGGTAAGCAACATTGATTATGTGGTATTGACAGTTATCTATACGCTCAACGACGCCTAGTGATTGATTGTAGTGTCCTGGTTTCTGATCACTGAGGATAAGAATATAAATCATTTTCTGTTGTTCATTATTATTTAGTAGGAGTGGCTTAACCGGAATACAATCCTGTATTTACCTTTTTACTTGCTTATTTGGTCTTGATTATTCTAGCAGATTGATCCGGTGACAACGAGGATAAATATAGATATCTTAAAATTGAATCAGATTTTCACCGCTTTAGGTTATGGTATGAGTTCAGTGGATGTGTTTTTTCTCAGTTAACATAAAAACTTAGCAGTATTGTGGATTAAAAATCAGGAAGATTTTTGCTGAACTTTGCAATAGAGATATAAGGGATGTAATTTTTTTACCTGAGAACCGGATATCCATTATGAGTTATAACTAGGCATGGTTCCAAGACTGATCGGTTTTGATTTCATCTTTAACTTATTTATTTGCAACTAGTAGTTTATGCCTATAAAAATTTTGATCCGAAACTGGGAATTGAAAGATGACCTCAAAGAACACGAGAGAATTGGTCGAAGAAACTTCCTAAGCATATCGGATTTTGCTGGAGTTACTAATGAGTTCAACGTCAGTTTACGCTGTTGATTCAAATCCTAAATTACGCTTTGGCATAGTGACTGATGCCCATTATGCGGATATTGATACCAAAATAGGCCGTTATTATCGTCAATCTCTGGCTAAAATGGAGGAGTGTGTGAATTTAATGAAGCGACAGCAGGTTGATTTCCTGATAGAACTGGGCGATTTGAAGGATCAAGATGATGAACCGAGTGAAAAGCTGACAATTTCTTACTTACGTGCCATTGAGAGTATTTTTCAGAATGGTGCAGGGAGAACTTATCATGTTCTAGGTAACCATGATGTCGACAGCATTTCAAAGTCGCAATTCTTGTCTGTTACTACTAATACCGGCATTCCATCACAAGAGACATTTTATACATACTGTCTAGGCGGTTTGCAGTTTATGGTGTTAGACGCTAACTATCGATCGGATGGTGAGGAATACGATCATGGAAACTTTGATTGGGTCGATACCAATATTCCTACCAGTCAACTTGATTGGCTAAGACAAAAGTTGCACGCGAGCCCTTTTCCTAGCGTAGTTTTCGTCCACCAACTGTTGGATGGTGAAGGGAGTCATTACATAAATAACGCCGTAGAAGTTAGAAAGATATTGGAGGACTCGGGAAAAGTGTTGGCGGTTTTTCAAGGACACCAGCACGATGGACAGTATAGTCTCATTAACGGGATTCATTACTATACACTTCCTGCCGTTGTTGAGGGATCAGGGCAGAAGAATAGCGCTTATGCTATTGTTGAAATACATCGTGACAATAGTATTACAGTTATTGGTTACCATAAAGCTCCCAGCAAGTTGTTCTGTCAGTAATAACCTCGGAAATTTAGGTTATTGGGATATCTATTATGGGTTATTTAAGGTAGACTGTTTAGCGATTTAGTTTCATGATTTAGAATGTGGCTTGTTATCATTTAAACAGCTACTATAGCTCATAACTCAATTGCATGTTCGTATATGTATGTAAAAATCTAAGTGGATGAACCGAGCAATGCTCGGTAGACTGCTACCTTTTCTTCTTTCGATAGCGATTCGAGTTCGTATTGCTCATCGGAGATTTGATTCCGGTACTCTTCCAGAGGATACCCTTCCTTACCTGTTTCGTTGAAATAAACACTAAGTTGGTATCGTTGAAAGATGTTCATCCGTGGATAATCTCCAGTCCATGGGCTGGCATCGTGCAACAGATTAGTAGAAAAGACGATCACATCTCCTGCTTGAAGGGGGATCGTAATTGATGTTGGTGGATCGTGTTTGACTGGTAAATTTTCTGGTGTCTGAAATGAAGATTTGTGGCTTCCTGGTACCACACAGAAACCGGTGTTGGCGGGAACATCTGCCAGCGCGATCCAAGTAGCAATGTGGCTACAGTAAATCTTACCGTTGCCCGCTTGGTAATCATTGTGTGGATTACGAAAGTCTGGAGGAAACTTAAACCCACTATCATCACGGTGGAAAGATCCTTTCGCTTGATCATCTTTGGTCATCATGGTGAAATTATAGTGAAACAATCGTGGTGAGTGCATAGTCAAACCAGCGACAACCCGCAGTATATTAGTATCCATGGCCAGATCCTGAAAGATTCTATGACCGTACTGGATATTATTAATATGCGTTTTACATGGTTCTTGGCGTCCTCTGGTTACTGGCGGTGGCAGGTCTGATTCATCCATTTTCAGCCAGTTCTGTATGATATTAAGCATTTGTTTTAAGCTTTCAGATGTTACGATGCCTTTCAAGACTAGAAAACCGTGTAGATCAAAATACCATTTTTCCTCTTCTGTCAAGGTAGATTTAGTCACTTCGGCAACTTCCTTTCTTTTTTACTTTTACTAATGTCTGTTGTCTTATCTTAGTAAGGTAAGACAACAGACATGTTTCACCTTGTAGGTTTCGTTCATTTGAAATTGATCAAAATATGATAACTTCAGTCCTACATCGGATTCTGGATGTTGGCATCAAAAGGCCACACATTGAGTGCCAAAAAGAATCCTGTTTCGTCTTTGCCTATTCTCATTTTCTGTTTGAGGTATGGAGGGCTTCGTTGGAAAATAATGTCTTGAACTTTATCCATTTCTTTCTCTGTTACGGGGCGGGGTTGGTAGTTTGAGAGACGATTGTCACTGAAGATAGGATACAATACCAGTTCGAGTGCCAACCCGTTTTTTTGGTAAGAGACGTTTAACCTAGCAGTTAGGCTGAACGGATCTACTTTCCTTTTTTGGTAGCGCCCTGGCGAGTTGAAGACAAAGTTACCTAGATTGTAAAGGATCCAATGTCCATGGTAGTTTTCAATTTCCTGTAATATGTGAGCTCCGTGTCCAATGACAAGATCCGCGCCAGCATCGATAAGAGTGTGGGCTAATTTGGTCTGTTTTCTGGTTTTGAAGTCATAGTCTTTACCCCAATGTGGATAAGCGACAATAAACGCTTCGGCATTCGATTGCCGGGTTTGTCCAAGCTGGTTAATGATTTCCTGTTGTTTCCATCTGTTTACACCACCTACGTTCCCTGTAGCGTAATAGTTATACCTCGTTTTGTAATGATTTCTATGCTCAAAACCTGCGGTTACAATAAGTTGAAATGTATTTTGGCCGATTGCGAATTTTTTGTATATTGGTTGTGAGGCTTGAGATGCGTTCAGTCCGGCCCCGAACCATTGGATTTGATTTTTGTCTAGAACAGCCATCGTTTGCTGCAACCCTTTAGGTCCATAATCCATTGTGTGATTGTTGGCCAAGGAGACACAGTGAATATTGTGTTTTTTAAGCGCTTTTGGTGTCTTGCGTATATCTGCCCAATGAATATACTTTTTTCCCCCATCTAATGGAGAAGTTAGCAGGTTAGTGATAGGGGTTTCAAGGTTGGCGATGACAAAATCTGCTTGTTTTAGTAAAGGTACAAGTTTTTCCAGAAAAAAATCGTACTGCCGATTTTCAAAGAAGTTGCTGCCATGATAATTCTCACCGAAACTAGTATCTCCGACGAAAAGAACATCAATGGCTTTATTCGTTAATAAGTTTTCCTCAGGAATCAAATGGGGTTGGTTGACAGACCAATAGTCATCGTAATGGGGTTCCGAAACTAGCTGGGATGAAAACTGCCAGTACCAAAGGGCTGGTACAATTGTTACTATAGCCAGGATAGTAGAGATGATTGTCAGTTTTTTCATTGTTCTTTGATTAGTTTCGGCTTGATCTCAAGTTGATGTGAATTGNGGGAGATTTATNGGGAGATTGGTAAATACTTTNTTATCCATTTTTGATACTTGTTGAATNAGTGGTTTAAATTCCATAGCTCCTAAAATATCGTTNTCAATATCTATNCCNGGTGCAGTTTCTTTGAGGACAANATTACCGTCAATTAGCTGNAANACTGCCCGCTCGGTAATGAAAAGAACTTCCTGTNTAGTTTCGCTGGCATATNTCCCGCTGAATGTGATCTGTTCTACNAGNTTTA
Source organism: Candidatus Poribacteria bacterium (assembly GCA_002729415.1). Classification (GTDB taxonomy): domain Bacteria; phylum Poribacteria; class WGA-4E; order WGA-4E; family UBA9662; genus UBA9662. The sequence continues at coordinate 5,471 of PBXZ01000148.1, forward strand.
CGAATTTTGCCGNCGTACCTTCTTTCAGTANTTTTANTGTGCCATCTTGGATTTCGAGCTTTGGTTTAACAGAAAGNGTGCCACAAAAAACCACCTTNTTGGCATTTTGCGAGATATCAATGAATCCACCACAACCAGGNATCCGATTGCCAAACTTGCTGACATTGACATTTCCNTGTTGGTCGACTTGTGCGTGGGAGAGAAAGGCTATGTCGATACCACTGCCCTGATAAGAATCAAATTGGTAAGGTTGGTCTAAGATTGCAGNTGGGTAGTACATAGCGCCCGAATCTAGACCGCCAGCNGGAATGCCTCCTAAACTTCCNTGTTCGATNCTTANGGTGATTTGATCTGCCACGCCNCTCTCTTCGGCNATTTGGCCAACACCAAAGGGCATNCCNAATCCCAGATTGACCACNGCATTGGGATAGAGTTCTAAGGCTGCACGTTTAACAATCACTTTGCGTTCATCGAAGGGTAGGTTCTCCATACTTAGNGACCCNTCTTGTTNTTCNCCGCAGAGGGTAGGATCATAGTCAATTTGGTATGTTTGTTTNTGNGCNGGGTCAATGACAAGCGCATCAACAAATATACCGGGAATCTTAACCAGACGCGGATTGATCTGNCCNTTATCAACTATTCTTTTGACTTGAGCGATGACTGTTCCTCCAGAGTTCTTTGCTGCTTGTGCGATTGATAACATCTCAAAATAGGCAACCTCGTCTTCCATAGAGATGTTGCCANNGGTGTCNGCCGTGGTACCGCGAATAAAAGCCGCGTTGACGGGGAAACTNTGGTATAANAAATATTCTTGCCCNCGNAGTTTAACNACTTCTACCAGGTCTTCCTGTGTCAGTGAGTTCAGTTTCCCTCCTTCNATTCGGGGNTCAGCGAAAGTATGCAATCCNACGTGGGTAACGTAACCTGGNGTACCANCAGCGATACAACGCATTAAACAGGATAGTGCTCCTTGGGGAAGNTTATAGGCTTCTATTTTGTTTTCAATAGCTAACTTAGCCATTGGTGGCGACATTCCCCAGTGNCCNCCAATGTCTCTCTTTATGAGCNTTGCNTCAGCTAGATGTCCTAACCCNTTGNTTCCTTGGTCCCCCATACCACTAATATGNACCACTGTNAGGCTTTGTGGTTGAAGCGTAGCTTGAAAACGATTCCCCAAAGCTTCGATTAGTTTNTCAGGAATAGCATGACCGGCGCCGCTACCTCCTATGACGAGNGTGTCTCCNNTNTCAATCATTNGGGCAGCGTCTTCAGCAGTAATAATTGGTTTAATCATATCATTNGCTCCATCAATTAGTNAGTTTGCTAAACATTTCTATGAGTCATTCNTTGCTATTTCGATTTTGAAGTGCTTGTAGTGTCTGCTNAACTTCAGGNGTTGNAAAGCAGGTTGANAANGCTAAGGCNTCATAGTTAATTTCAAAGCTATTCTCCGGNAGTGGGGTGCGGCTGAGNGCGGCTTTGGCNGCCTGAATTGCAACTGGACTCTTCTCGGCTAGNGATTCAGCGATTTTGGTGGTTTCAGTTGCCAGCGATTTTGCAGGAAAGATGCGGTTGANTAATCCAAAGTTTAATGCAGTTGTTGNGTCAATCCTTTCNCCGAGAAAGATCATTTCCTTGGCCCTTGTTTCACCGNTTATGTTGAGAAGGCGATTAGTTCCACCCCAGCCAGGAAACCAACCGTGAGTGATCTCTGGTAGGCTGAAACTTGATGTNTCATCNGCAATTCTCAANTCACACGCTAGAGCGNCTTCCAGTCCNCCACCAATTGNGTATCCGTTGATCNCGGCAATTACTGGAACGTGAAGATTAGCCAACCGACTCAGCATACGATTACCGTCAATNACCCATTTNCGGATACATTCTGGTGTAAAGGTNGCAATATGATTCAGATCAGCTCCAACACAGAACGACCGATCGCCACTGCCGGTTAGNACNACAATTCGTACTGATGGGTCTTGGTGAAGGCGGGCTACTTCAGTGTCAAGTTGATCTANCATTNGGCGGTTGATAGCATTCAGNACNCTNGGTCGATTAAGTCGGATGGTCACAATCCCATCTTNCTTGTTCAGTAATAATTTCTGAGTTTGTTGNGNNCATTTANAGTTTCCTTGTTTGTTTNTANATAACGAGNNTTATGAAACTAGGGGNTTCTTANCAGAAGTTAGTGGTAAGGTCACGGGTTGTTTCTCANNAATNGATTGATAGGNNGCCATCAGGATTTCTGTGGCGGCTACAGCATTNTCAATGTTACTGGTGGGATACGTNTNGTGTTCAATTGCGTTAATTAATTGNTCNACTGAATTGATGACGACGGCATCTTGAATGAATTCCTCGTAGTCCTGAATTAGGTGATTGATAATGATGGCCTGAGCATTAGCATCGATGGTAATTGTTTTATGTTCGAAATTTATGGTTATTAAATTGCTGTGTTTATGTTCTTTTTTAAGTTGTTGTTTACCAACATCAAGAAAGGCAAAAAAGTCATTATAGTCAAGAATAATCTGGCCGAAATTTTCTACGTCATTTGCTTGATATATATCCCAGATCTTTCGCCATTTTGCCGTAATGTTGACTGGTTTCCCAAACAAGGACACCGCATAATCGATAGCGTAGCATCCCATGTTGGTCATTTCTCCTCCACCCGACTTTTCAGGTGGATCAAGTCTTTCTGGCCAAGTTGTTTTCAGGTCGAAATCCATGGGGAAATTCATAGCAAACAGGTGATAGTATCCCATGATCTTTCCATGTACTCCGGTGTTAACTTGGTTTATGAGCTTGGCAAAAGCTGGAATTAGTCGAACCATAGGAATATCATACACAAAACAGACACCATTCGTCTTTACTGTAGTCATAATACGATAGGCATTTTCTAAACTATCGCAAAGTGGTTTGTTTAACAAAATGTGTAACCCCTTGGTTGTTGCCTGTTCGACTATATCTGCTTTATCACATGGGTCGCAGGTAACGGCAACGAAGTCCAAATCAGGATTATTCATTACTTCTTGATATGAACTTGATAGTTGTCGACCAAAAACACTTTGTAATTCTTTTGCTCGTCGTGAGTTTCCCTCGTAAGCCGCAACAACATTTGTATCCTCTCGCTGGTTTAGCATATTACAAATGCCTGCACCATGAGTACAGCAGTTGCCGAGGATTCCAACGTTATAGGATTTCACTGCTCATTTCTCCGTTTGAATTTCTAGTTTTGTTTGGGGGGATTTTACACTAAAATTTAAGTTTCTATATGACGCTGATACTTGTCGTTTATAGAGCGTTTTAAATTTAGGCGGAACAATTAGAATAATAATTCAATCCCATAAAACCATGAATCTAATATATAATAAATAATCAGCAAAATGTGGCTAAATTTCTATTATAAACAGTTCCTTCATTTTTTTGTTCTTGATAATATGAGATTTGAGGCAATTAGCAGGGAGGGGTAATGCCTAAATTATTGCCTGTTGAACCAGAAATGATTCTCATTACTGAAGGTGATTTCCTCATGGGGAGCGAGACGGGATCTAAGATTGAAAAGCCTGTTCATTTGGTATGGATCGATTCGTTTGCGATCGCAAGATATCCAGTTACAAGGCGGGAATACGCTGTGTTTTTGGAGGTAACTCAGTATAATCCTCCACCTCAGTGGGACATGTCTGAGTTTCAGATTCCGAATCAGCCGGTTGTTGGAACAAACTGGTATGATGCTGTTAATTATTGTTCTTGGTTGAGCCAACTAACAGGAACAACGTATCGGTTACCAACGGAGGGGGAACGAGAAAAGGCTTCAAGAGGTGGCCTAGTTGGCCATGATTATCCGTTTGGAGACCATTTGCCCGTTGATTGTAATGGTGGTAGGAATTCTATTTTGAAATCCATTGGCAGTGAAGGGCCTAATAATTATGGTTTGTTCAACATGTCGGAAGGTGTACATGAATGGTGTGCAGATTGGTATAGTGGAGATTATTACCGCCAGTCGCCATGTCGTAATCCTGAGGGGCCAGAAGATGGTAGCCGAAAGGTCGCTCGTGGTGGATCTTGGCGGCATAAGGTCTGTTATTCTCGTTGTGCGTCTAGGAGCAGTTTAGCACCGGAAAAAACTTTTAGTGATTTTGGCTTTCGTTGTGCAATGGATGTTGATTAAAGAAGAACATATGCCTCAGTGTAACCCTTCAACTGTTGTTGGAATTGGAATGAGTACGGTGGATTATTTGTTTATTGTGCCAGATTTACCTGCCTTTGGGAAAAGTGTTCGTGCGACTGAATATCTCTGTCAACCAGGAGGACCTGTCTCTACTGCGCTGGTTACTCTAGCTCGATTGGGAATCTCTACCAGTTTTGTTGGAAAGGTAGGAGATGATCTTGAAGGCCGATTTATCAAAGAAGAGTTTGAGGAAGAAGGTGTTGATACTAGTCAATTGGAGGTTGAGTTGGGAAGGTTGTCACGTACAACTTTGGTTTTGATAGACCAAGAAACTGGAGAACGCTGTTTTACAACTCGTCATCCCACGTGTACATCTATAGATCTAAATGACTCGAGTCGGGAAAAGATTTCTTTAGCAAAAATACTTCATTTGGATGATGCGGATCAGGTTTCTATACAGGCTGCTAAATGGGCTAAGTCAGTAGGTGTTAGCGTCGTTTTTGACGGTACTTGGTATAAGGAATCTCTCCCAGACCTGCTCCGATTTGTTGATGTGGCGATTGTGTCTGATATTCTAGCTCAAAAATGGATGCCAGGTGTGTCGCCGGAAATTGTNGTNCAAAGACTGTATGATTTTGGTGTGCAAATGGCTNTNGTTACATTGGGGGANCAAGGTTGTGTTGCTAGGTGGAATCAAAGTACTTTGGCGTTCTCGGNTTTTCCTGTTGATGTNGTTGATACGACTGGNGCAGGAGATGCATTCCACGGTGGCTTCATCTACGGACTGCTTCAAGATTGGATNCCGGAAAGAACAATTCAATTTGCATCGGCTGTGGCNGCCATTAATTGTTGCTCGCTTGGCGGGCGCAGNGGCCTTCCNACTTTGGAAACCGTAGAAGGATTTCTGGGGNNTTTTGCGTNAATATGNGACGATATATNCGCCAACTTAAACTTTTTCTGACCTTGGTTTTAACTNTAGGTTTAATAATTGTTGGTTCAACAAGNATTGGNTTGGTTCCGCCTGTNGGTAAATTGCTCGANCCATTCCATGGTTTTTGGCANAATTTAGAATCGGAACGTCTAGAAGAGGTCTATACGCTCAATCTNGATGGNCTTCAAGCTCCCGTNACTGTTTTGATTGATGATCGNTTGGTTTCGCATGTCTTTGCTNAGAATGATCACGATTTATATTTTGTTCAAGGTTACATTACTGCTAAAGATCGGTTGTGGCAAATGGAATTTCAAACACATGTGGCAGCTGGAAGACTTTCCGAAATTGTCGGCCAAAGAACGNTANAGTATGATCGTTTCCANCGGCGAATTGGTATGACNTCTNCNGCCNNAAACATGCTTGAAACTGTTATNAAAAATCCTATTTCTCGTNAGATTGTCAATGCCTACACTGCNGGTGTTAACGTNTATATTGATTCCCTGTCTCCNAGTGAATATCCAATNGAATATAAAATTTTCGATTACGCACCAGAACCNTGGACGCCACTTAAGTGTGTGTTATTGGCCAAGTCCATGACTTGGAGACTTGCAGGAGGTAGTACNGATCTAAAAATGACTAATGTCCTAGCTAAGTTTGGGTTAGATACTGTTGAGGATTTGTTCCCTCGNTATCCTNAAAACCCAGATCCNGTTATTCCNAAAAANACACCATGGNATTTTGANCCANTACCAGTNGAAAAGNCNCAGAAAGTGNGTTCCCCCGATNCAATNAATCAGGTTCTTCCTTTCGAACCNAATCCATCAAATGGTAGNAATAACTGGGCTNTTTCAGGGACTAAGACTGTCAGTGGNTACCCAATTTTGGCTAATGATCCTCATCTNGATTTGAANCTCCCNTCGATTTGGTATGAAATCCAGCTCTCTAGTCCATCGGTCAATGTCTATGGTGTGACCATTCCGGGGGCTCCGAGTGTGCTTATTGGGTTTAATCAGAAAATTGCTTGGGGAATGACCAATGGTGGAGATGACGTNACAGATTGGTATCAGGTTAAATTTAGAGATGACACTTTAGAGGAGTATTTTCACNATGGNACTTGGAAACCAACAACGCGTGTTANCGAGGAGATTAAGNTTCGGGGCAATAAAAGAATTCAGGATACCGTGGTTTATACTCANCATGGGCCTATTCCCCTATATAGTGAAGATAAAGTTTTCGATGGNNATATTCCAAGATTGCATGCTATGCGATGGCTTGGGCATGATCCAAGCAATGAGTTCCTAACATTTTANCAGCTCAACCGTGCTCAAGATTATCAGAGCTATGTTANCGCCCTTTCGCATTATTCCTGTCCAGCACAAAATTTTGCTTTTGCAGATACTGCGGGNGACGTCGCTATTTGGCATAGTGGTAGATTCCCGTTGAGGTTCCANGANCAAGCTAGGTTCATCAACGACGGATCTAATCCTGNNAANGACTGGANGAAATGGGTTCCTTCTCAGCATAATCCACATGTTANGAATCCTGAACGTGGTTTTGTCAGTTCTGCTAATCAACATCCNACGAGTTNAGATTATCCCTATTATTTNGGTTGGTTCTTTCCTCAATACCGAGGGAAAAGAATTAACCAAAAACTATCGAAAATGAATAGCATAATTCCTGATGATTGCAGNTTGTTGCAATTGGATAATCAGAATCTTCAGGCTTCNTTGATAGTTCCGTCTTTGCTNAANTTGGTNGATACNAGCCGNTTGACTCCNAGAGAGACNCAAGCGTTCAAAGAAATCTCAACTTGGAATNATGTAANTGATGCGTATCAAATTGCCCCTACTGTTTTTCATGTTTGGNAAAAACGATTGCATACCGCTATATGGTCTGATGAATTTGNTGGNGATAGATCATATCGACTTCCTTCCTTCGNTAGAACCATACAGCTTATTGAGGATGAACCGANCTCNTCATGGTTTGATAATATNCATACNGGAAATAAGGANTCCTTGCTNCAATTGGTCAATTCGAGTTTCAAAGACACAGTGACAGAATTANTCAGCAGATCAGGAGAAATGGGAAGTCANTGGGAATGGGGGGAGTTCAGGGNNGTCGATATCNNTCATCTCGGGAGACTTCCGGGATTTGGCAGGANAGGGTTAAATGTTGGTGGTGGCNCAGGGATTGTCAATGCAANNGGAAGAACGAGCGGACCTTCTTGGCGAATGATAGTTTCCTTGGAACCCGAAATCAAAGCNTGGGGCGTTTACCCGGGAGGCCAATCTGGTAATCCTGGNAGTCCATACTACGACGGTTTTGTGGATACATGGATAGAAGGTGAATTAGACGAACTGCTTTTTCTGAAGACGATGGATGTTTCTCATCACCGNGTTAAATCAGTTCTAAATTTGGAGACAGAAAAATAGTTAGTATNATCCTNATTTTTACACTTAGTNTACTAGCNGAGATGGTTTTGCCTTGGTGGTCGGTGGCTATTGTTGCCTTTGCAATTGGGTTTTGCAACCCGGTTAATGGNTGGAAGACATTTGGATNTGGTTTTGCCGGTGTTGGATTATTATGGTTTANGGTTGCNGGTTACCTTCATTATAGATCTAATGGTGTNCTTACTATTAAAGTAGCCCAACTAATCCACTTGCCNNCGTNNNNATCTATACTGATTTTGACAACTNTTTTGGGAGGGTTNGTTGGNGGGATGTCAGCANCTACAGGGTNTCATCTCAGGTTGTTATTGTTCGGTAAACAGGATATCAAGAAGTGACTTGTTCTTCTTAAGCNGGCTTCGNGNGACAATCATCTGGCTAGAANATCGGAAAGNTGATTGNGAGGTATCNTGTGAAAGTCANTGGTCTNTTNTTAATGGNCTATTGTGTTTTNGCCTATTTGTTATCAAGCTGNATCTATGTTACCATCGTTATCAAGNAGTTCGTTGAGAATGGAGNATAGAGGTAANTATATGGATTTAAANGGTAAAGTTGCTGTCGTTACTGGCGCAGGACAAGGTATTGGTCGAGCGATTGCCCTACGCTTGGCAGCANCCGGAGCNANNCTTGCTTTAGTTGATTTGAATCTGCCGGCTGTGGAAGAGGTNGGTCAAGAGGTTGCTGATTTTGGAACNAAATCTATCGCGATTCGNACAGATGTCTCCAAATCTGATCAAGTNTNTAGCATGGTTGAACGTACTTTACGAGCGTTCAGTCAAATCGATATTTTGATTAACAATGCGGGGATTGCAGGAAAGACTGCGCCATTAACTGAANTGGAAGAATCAGATTGGGACTTGGTTATCGACGTNAANTTGAAANGCGTTTTTCTCTGTTGTAAAGCAGTTATTGATCATATGATAGAAAGACAATATGGGAAAATTGTAAGTGTTGCATCNATTGCTGGGAAGGAAGGGAACCCAACACTTATACCTTATTCGAGTTCCAAAGCAGGGGTTATCTGTTTAACAAAAGCTTTGGCGAAAGAGGTTACAGNATATAGTATCAATGTCAACTGCGTTTCTCCTGCAGTTATCGAAACTCCGATTCTACAACAGGTGACAGAATCGACAATTAACTACATGGTTAGTAAAATCCCTTTNGGACGTGTTGGTCGACCGGAAGAAGTGGCGGCTGTNGTCCATTTTTTGGCCTCGGAAGAGGCTAGTTTTGTTACTGGACAATGTTATGATGTTAGTGGTGGTAGAGCAACCTATTAAATCGANGNNCTTACTGTTATTAAACTATCTAAAATTTGATATNAATCAACATTAGGAGATATGAGATGGGGAATCCAGTGATTTTGCCGGGTGATTTCGCAGATTATCTACTTATTNANAATGCAACCCANCGTTTCGAAGANACATTGAAAGTATCAGAGANGGTTGCTGCTGCGGGAATACAGTTGCANGNGAATCTTGATCATGCTGCGATNTTTTGCAATCCTCCACATATCGTTTCTGACCCTTTAAAGCAACTCGGTTACATTTCTGGTTGGGATAATTGTTGCTACCCTTCCCCCGTAGATGGTCATGACTACATTAATGTGCCGGCAGGACTNCCTTCTGANAATGTTGCACGAGACAGAGGTTGGTTTGATTACGTTGCCGTTGTNCATCCTGTGGATAANCAAGCTNTTGATCAAATGGTAAATCAAGATTATGGTAATCCTTTTATACATCATTTNACATTGGGTATTGTGCCACCTAAACGTATNGAAGAGAGTGATTTTGATTATGCTGGCCAAGTTATCCCGTTTATGGTTGACGTTCGGGAGAAGGTTGAAAACGTAATTGGTGATGTTCCTGGTACCTTAATTATGGCGTTACCGGAGAAAGTGATCAACCACCAAGATTTTGCTGGGATATTTGAAACGTGGGTGGGTGATCTTGCGTCGGGGCAGTACCAAATTGAGGTAATGAGTGGAGGAGGTTTTTTGCTCCAGTTTTTTGTTTTAACAGGTGGTAGAGTCGAAGTGGCACTTAGACACGGTACAACCCAGACATTTAACCCGAAAAGTGTCCATAAAATTTCTAGAGACGAGATTAGCACGATACAGGAGTAGTTCTCTAGTATCGTAAACTAATTTACCGCTAGTCTCCAGTAGCAGGAATGTGTAGACATGATGGCAATAATTTTTGGAGGCGTAGTTTTAGTGATGATCTGGGCAGGGGTTTTGATATCAAGATTAGCTGAAATTGGAAAGGCTGATCAGAATAAAAAATCTTGGATTTGGGGCGTGCTGTTACTGATTTTCCTGATATCTGTGCCTTTGTTGCTAATTGGTGTGATTTTAATAACGGTACAATTTTCTGAAGTTAATCAGGCGTTTGAAAATTTTAAGTGAAAGTAAAAAAACCTGACATCGATTGATAAACCGAATGTCAGGTTTTTTTACTTTATACTTGACTTTATGACAAGGAGATTATGAGAATTTCTTCTCATGCTAATTAGAAACGTTAAGTTTATGAATCAGTTTCTAAGGATATCGCCTCTCTCTTTAAAAGCAAAATTTTTTTGTAACTAAATTCTTATTTCTACTGAGATGAAGTGGGACTTTGTCCTTTCCTCGCTAATGCATGCGTAGTCAATAGCAATTTGTTTTCTTTCGTAGCCAGTACCAAATGCCCATTTTTGATTTGAGTTCCCCAACCTTACATGGACAGATGGAATCAGTGTCCATTCAAATCCGAAATAGAGGTTTTTCTTCGGTAACGAAGTGTCTAAAGAGAAAAGAAAATTGTTGTACTGGTACGCTATGCCTCCAGTTAGCATTTGGATGCCGCTCTTACCTGGAAAATTTTGCGCAACCATACCAGCTTTTATCCAGGGTTTTACTTTCATGAGTATTGCCAAGTCATAAGATGGATCATAGCCAAAAAACTGGTAAAAATTGACGAAACGCTTACGCTTGAACTTGATACTTCCACCAACAGCAATATGCGAATGTATTTGATGTGCAAGGCTATAGTAATTATAGTCGGCATTTGTAATATTAGTACCGAGAGCGATTTTGTTTCCCCAGAAAAACGCAAAGCTACGATAACCATAGCTGATTCCTTTGGGGTCGAAAGCATAGTGATGTCGATTATGGAATTTATTCATACCAAAGATTTTGACACCTTGTGATTGGACCAACCCTGCTGGATTCCAAAAACCGGCTGTGGCATCATCAGACACTGCTGTATAAGCATTCCCCATCCCCACCGCGCGAGATCCAACCAGAAGTGGGTGAGCGTCCTCAAATAGCGCTTTTTTATTTTCTTCGGGAATGGTGAAGAAGGACAATAAAACCAGTAGTTTAATATATTGCACTGTATTGGTTATTGACTGAATTTGAAATTGTAGGGTATCGTGATTCTAACAACCACATGTTGTTTCTCTAACTCGGCTGGTCTAAACCGAGATGCTTTGAGAGCTTTAACTGCTGCTTCGTCGCATCCGAATCCAATAGCTTGAATGATACGTATCCCTGTGGGAACACCATCTGTTCCAATAACCGCCTCAAGTAGAACTCTTCCTTCTTTTTGTGCTCTACGAGCAAGTTCAGGGTACTGTGGGATGATTCTCTTAATAAAACGTGGCTTTTGTGTTACGTCTTCTTGTCGGAAAATATGTTCTTTGGGATCTTCAAATGCAAGTTCCGCTTCAGGTAAACTTGTGTCAAGGGTTTCCAAAATCGAAGATTGTGAGCGGTCTGGCATAATCTTTAGTTTTTGCGATGTGACCACGGAATCTCCTCTGTGGATCTTTAGAGCTCTTTTTGTAGGCAAACCAGAACCAATACTATCATCTGGTATCAATGACGTGTTTAAAGTCGTTGTGTTTTCAGCTGGAATTGAATGAGGTGAGTCGCTTATTGGCAATCTTACATTAGTTGTTACCTGTTGCAACTTAGGAGTTGGGGTTTGGACCGATACCTTGAGTGTTGACATAGCCCTGCGCTTGTGGGGAAGCGAACGACGCCTTATTTTGGGTGTGGAAACTCTTGTCAAAATTGTGTAGAAGACCTCTTCATCAAGAGCAACCTGTTGTACGATATAAAACCCAGAAATTAGCATAATTATAAGATGAATG
>PBXZ01000149.1:0-23610 GCA_002729415.1 Candidatus Poribacteria bacterium
GTGGGCCTAAAACATACATTTTTCCCTCAAAACTCAGTGCAAGATGATCCATCGGATTATCCCCTAGGCGAATGACTCGTGCACTAATGTGCATAGGCATTTGATCTCCCCCAAATATGCTGTAGTTCGGCCAATTGTTTGACTTGTCTGCCACAACCATCATAGAACGTAGAGGGTGTTTTGACCTTCTTCATTGGTTACTTCTAATGCTGAAGGGCGTCTCGAGAATCTTCCCCATGGGATAGTGGTGTCGACCAACTAGGAAAGTATTTTTCCGTCATCTCGTTTTTCGGTTCAATTACAACTAACACTGGTCCTTCCTGACGATTCTTTAACCGAATTTCGGTGATGATTTTTTTAGGCTCTATTTTTGTTTTATTGTGTCTGTTTTCTCTTTCATATATCATTTATTAATTCTTTTACGATTTTTCTAAATAGGAACATTTTGATCTTAAGATATTAAATAGATCATCGTAAGTCATTTAAATAGAACAAAAACGTATTTTGAGAATTGAGTAAAGTCAACTATCGATCATCACTATGGAAATGCTAAACCATGCCAAGTTATAATTCATTTTATCATTACATATCAAAGCCAACAAATGTTAGACCAAGACTGCATTAAGTTCTTACAATTGTGCCTCCCGAAATTGGGTTATCAATGGGAAGGATTTCACCGGGTAAGAAGACAGGTATGTAAGCGGATACAGAAACGCCTCGTGGCTCTAGACCTCCCCGATTGTTCCTATTACTATTCCTATTTAGAGAAGAATGCGGAAGAATGGAAAATCTTAGACTCCTTTTGCTATATTACCATCTCGCGCTTTTATCGAGATCGAAAAGTGTTTGAAATATTACAGCACCAAATTTTACCTCTGTTAGCTCAGAATGCCTTTAAAGAGAGCCGAGTGAAGATTCGGTCTTGGAGCGTGGGATGTTGTTCTGGAGAGGAACCTTATACTTTGCAGATTCTATGGCATCTAGACTTATTACCCAAACTGTCAAAGCAACTTCAATTAAAAATAGTTGCTACTGAGCAACGTTCTGATTTAATCAGTAGAGCTAAAAGGGGACAGTATCCGCAGAGTAGCTTGAAAGACCTGCCAAAGATATTTCAAGAGGAAGCATTTATTCAATCGGAAAGTAAATATATCCTAAAAAATTACTTTAAAACAGATGTCAGGTTCTTAAAGCAAGACATCCGACAGCAGCTCCCAGATGGGAGTTTTGATCTGATACTATGTCGAAATCTTGTTTTTACCTATTTTCAACAAGATTTACAGCTAAAACTGCTAGAACAATTTATCAAAAAACTAAGACCAAATGGTTTTTTTGTTCTTGGTGCTAATGAATCATTAAAACAGAGTGACAATTTTCTTGAGCCATATCTGAATCTAGTAGAAAAATCAATCTACCAGAGGAAAAAAACTGAATGTTAGAATGTTTTTTTCGCCGTCACCAATCCATATCAGCCTATTTTACTTGATTTTTCAGTATTCCCAATATACGGTTTGCCTCCCTTTGAATATCAGAGTCTTGGGCTTGACTACTTAATTTTTCAAGAAAGGATATTGCCATCGGTTTCTTTTCTTGTAGGTAGTAAGTGACCGCAAGGTATAATTGGGCGGGCTCGTAGAATTCACTTTTGGGATATTTATCAATGACGATTTTGAGATGTTTTTCCGCTTTTTGGGGATAATCTTTATTATTTTGCCTGCTTTGATCGTAATAAAAGATGCCAAAATTGAAATGTAGTTTGGATAAGTAAGCAGAATCGTCTTTTAGATCAAGAGCCGAAGCTTTATCGAGCAAAGCCTCACCTACTTCAATATTACTTGGATTTATAGGGGCTAGAGCCATTTCCGCGTAAACTTTTGTGAGGAATTTGGATTGGTTACTGGGATCCAGTACCGATATTGTGTTGATTAGAGTTTGTCCTTCCGTGAAATTGCCCCGTTTGATGTAAATCATCGCCAAGTTGATATTTGCCTTGATATTTTCCGGATTCTTTTGGATTTCCGCTCTTAAATTCTCTAATTCGTTTTCCTCTTTAAGTGTTTTCTTCATTAATTCCGAGAATTGATCAGGTGGTATATACCCGGTATTAGAACTGATTAAGTGCCCTTCTGAGCTCAAGAACGCAATAGTAGGATAGTATGTAACACCATGTTTCCTTACTATCTCTGCATTTTCAGGATGATCCCTATCTTGAGGGTTGACCTTTAAAACCACAAACTTTTTTGATAGTCCGATGACCTTTTTATCTGTAAACGTTTCTGCCTCCAGCAGATTACACGCACTTCAGTTATCTATATAAAAATCGATCATGATTGGCTTATGAGCCCTTTTGGCTTCTTGCATTCCTTCTCCAACGGAATTAGCCCAATCTAATGTTTTTGCACTAAAAGCACATAGATTTATGGAGGCAAATAGTAATAGAAAAAATATGGCAGGTATTCGGGGAGGCCGCTTAGTATTTTCGTTAATCATGAATTTTTTCCTTGTATTTAAAATGAATTGCATTTTATTGTTATCTCAACCCTTACTAACCCGAGAGACCAGTAGTAGATATCTATGTGAAAATATCTTACATAGACTATGATACTACCTCAGTCCTACGATAAACAAGTTTTGATTAGGATGACATTATTCCACCCGTTCAAACAAATCTCCAGATATGATATGTTTCAATTTAACGAAAATTAACAAGTCCTATTGGAACCATCAGAGTTTGAGCAAGAAACTAATTGCAGCAGACAGAAACCAACAGATTGCAGAATTGTCTGCGGCTACCAAATTTGGTATGCTAGGAATTTGCAAGATTTAGGCTAAACTGAACCAATCGGCAATATGAGCTTCCTTATTTGTGGAAATGCTTAGTAGATCTGGTTTTTCAACGGCTTGATAAATATCGGAAATCCAAGTGGTTGGGAATTGACTTCCAGTGTTGAAAATCAGCAGCGATCTTGGAGCGATCAGAGCTCCCGCGGTACGGAAGTCCCCTACACGACGAATACTCGGGATCGGCAGTTTTTCCACAAAAGCATCGTCAGTTTCAGTATTGAGCTGTTCTATATCAATAACAACACGATTTGCTTTTGAGAATCCCGCAGCCAACATGGCAAATATTCCTCCACCGTTTATGCCAACAAGGTTGTGGTTTGCTTGAGGTAAACGCTCTCCTATTTTACCCAGTGCTAGTAGAATATCCTGTACCCATAGTGCTTGATCCGTTCGATTGTAAGTTGTGAAAAATTGGTCATCTACTTGCCGGATGGAGGGCCGTAGTTGTAGAGCAAACACAGAGTGTTCTATGTTGATCAGTTGACTTGTCAAAGTTTCAAGATCACCTTGCTGATAAACAATTAAAGTTGCTTCCTTAGCGTTACCTGAGTTACTCAATTCCTGCATGAGGTCTTCAGAAGAGTTTTGTGATGGTTGAAGTGCGAGTGCGTGGTACAGTCCTTTCCCCATTTCTTCTTGGTATGACTTGAGCTCAGATGCATTCGTTGGTTTTCTCGATTCAATACCAAATTTGGCACTTTGAATGAGTGACTCCGTTAGTTGATCCATGTTAAGTGCGTGATAGGGGATTGACCGATGATGAAATACCAGCAGATCTTCATCCGATTCGATTTCAGAAAGCTCCTCTTTCAATTCAACTGGATCTGATTTATCCAAAAACCATTTTCCAAACCACTCATATACAGCTTCTCGACTGGCTTGATTGTAGTTATGATCGGCATCAATCTGTACTTGATGCACCTTTTCTGCTGCCTCAAAGTGTTGGTATATTGATAGGATAGCGGGGTACTCGACATCCGGTGTGTTTTTGGTCCAGTCACCAGTTGCCGATACTAATAACAGAGGTCTAGGTGCCATCATCGCTCCAATTTCCATATTACTGAAGTCAATTCGCAAATTCGGAGAATTTTCGCATAAACAACCACCTTGCATATGGTCGGATATCATGTTAACTGGAGCCGCAACTTGAATTCGTTGATCAATCGCCATTAACATGAAAGTTTGTGTGCCACCTCCTGATGCCCCAGTGCAACCGATCCGGTCCGAATCCACATCAGGCAACTCTTGGAGAAAGTCGATCGTACGAATACCATTTTGTAATTGTAATCCCATCAAGCTAATGCCCCAGATTTCCCCTTGTGTTCCTACATTAAATTGTCTATGTTCGATTTGCTTGCCACTATCATTGTAACCTACCATATCATATGAAAAGACGACGTACCCTTGCTTTGCAAAGTTTATACAGCGACTAGGAATAGATCCCAGCTCTGTGTTTTCCAGACGTCCGCGTGCCCAGTGTCCATGCGGACTTGCTATAGCAGGGAAGGGAGAATTTTTTCCTATAGGACGATAAAGATTCCCTGTGCAGAAGAATCCTGGATAAGATTCGAAGTAAACTTTTTCAATCGTGTAATCTTCCCGCTCAATTTTATCAAAGATTTTGGTTCTAAGTGGAGTGTCCTCTAATTTTGGATACTGTCCAGTGCTAACCAAGATATGATTATGAATGTATTCTGAAACTTCATGCCAGTCTTGTTTATCATACTTAGGAAAATGTCTTATTGTATTGAGGTCCTGCAAAGGTGGTGATGGACGGGGGTTTTCGGGTGTTTCTGTCACTATGAAGGTCCTTCCTTTATTTTTTGTGCGTTTATTGATTCAACGTAACATCAGTCAAGCAATATGACAACAAAGATAGGGTTACTATGAGAAACTCGTTGTTTACAAGCGAATTTCGGAAGTGGGACTTTACTCTATATTATACTCTACAGTTGTAGTGGAAGTGCCATAGAAATAATGACTAGAATTACTATGTTCATGGCAGATTGGGTGAATGTTTCTTGTCTTCTATTTGATATTATACTAAATCAGTTTGCAGTTAGTTGATTATATCGGTGATAGTTATTCATTGTTATGATATATAATGTGTTTATGTCTTTGAACAAAAACAACTGCATTTCTAACAATTTTAAACTGAAAATGTGGAAAACTAACTAGATTAATAGGAAAGGAATATCAGCTGTGTTAACTGGTATATGGACTATTGGTATCAAAGTTCCAAATCTCGAGCGTGAAATAGAATTTCATCAGCAGTTTGGCAATGAACTTATTCTTGACGAAACCATTGAGTTTGAAGGGGAGTCTTATCGTATACCATTAATTAAAATGGGTGATAAATACATTCATTTGGCAGAAAAAGCAGTTTATGAAAATTTACTGCCAGAACCTCTACCTTTTGGAATAACACATCTAGTTTATATAAGCGATAGCTTAGATCAGGATGTTGCTAAAGCTGTTGCGGCTGGCGCGGTAGAGATATTTCCTATAGCTAAAGTTTCCGCAGGTTTTGGTGAGCGCCGAGTAGGGTTTCTAAAATCACCTAGTGGATGGATTTTTGAAATTATTGAGATCACGACTGATTTGGTTCCTGAAGTTTAATAGCTTCAGCCAGATGACAGCATTAAATCCATGGTTATCTTAGGAAATATAATGGCTTTAAAATTAGTTTCTATAGCGATGCTAAACTGAAGGGAATTTGGTGTTTTGCTGCAAGGGCATTTTGGTATGTTGATGAGAAGAAGGCCTTTAGGGGAAAAACAGCTTAGCTTTTTCTTAGAAACAGGGGGTCAACCCAGACGTAACGACGGTTTCCATTCTTTTTGGACCTGATAGTTTGTCGCGATACTTTACGTTGAATTGTCCGCCGACTTATGCCTAAACGGATTGACGCTTGGTCGATAAGCAACCACATAATATGTCCTTTGATTTGAAAAAAATAATCGACACAATTACATGTAGAAGCTAACGGGGAGTTACAAATCTTAGTTACGAATTATAATCAGGAGTGAAAAATTGTTTCGAAGGATCGGTGTGTCAGCTTTCAGCATACAGTATGAAATTGAAAACAATAAATACATAACATGAGTTTATATGCTTCGCTTTTAATCAACGATAAAATAAAATCCAAAATGATTCGAATTCTATATTTTTTTGAAACTAGCGTGCTGTCCAACCTAAATCGATTGTCCAGTCTGAACCAGTTATAGCACTTGCCGCATCGGAGCAGAGGAACACGACAAGAGCAGCCACTTCCTCAGGACTGATGAGCCGCTTAATGGCAGCTGGTTCTAACATCACCTGCGTAACCACTTCTTGATCCGAAAGGCCATGAATAATAGCTTGTTCAGCAATTTGATTTTCAACTAGTGGCGTTCGGACGTAGGCTGGGCATAGGGCATTGACTGTGATACCATGCGCGCCACCCTCTAGTGCTGTAGTACGTGTGAGTCCGATAAGGCCATGTTTTGCTGTAACATAACCACTCTTGAATGGAGAAGCAACACGACTATGGATAGAAGCAATGTTGACGATACGCCCCCAACCGTTTGCCTTCATTTTTGGCCAAACATACTTAGTCAACAAAAAAGGTGCTGTTAGCATTACGGATAACATTTGCTCCCAAGTGTCTTCGGGAAACTTTTCAATAGGATCTACATGCTGAAATCCCGCATTATTTATTAGAATGTCGATCCTATCATGATGTGTTAGTGTATGATCTACCAAGGTTTGACAATCAATCCGTTGAGATAGATCGGCAAGTACAAAATAACCACCAATAGATTCAGCTACGATTTCTCCCCGCTCTTCGTTCAGATCGGCGATAATCACCTTCACATTATTTTGTGTAAGTGCTTTGGCAATTGCTTGCCCGATGCCGCTTGCAGCACCTGTGACAATAGCGACACGTTCGCTCATTTGTTGCCTCCGAGGAAAAATGGTGAGCAATCAGCCTTTTCAGCAGCATTCAGGGAAATACCCGAATTTTGGAAAATCAAAGTGTTTTTTCAGATCCTCTCTAGCTGTTATTAGCTTATCTAAGTATGCATCCTTTTTCAATTTTTTTCATCAGTTTATACTTTGCTATTTATTAGTCTGAAATTAGTTTATCTGTTTTGCATGCCTAACAAATCATAAAAAGGTTTAATTATTTTCTCTGCCGATATAAAATTGTGATTATATAAGTTAGTTTTTGCAAATGATGCTTAAGTACAAAATTCTTTTCGACATAACTTTGTACTTCTTTGTCGAATCGTGTGTTCTATTTTGTTTGGGAGGAGAAATGATGGAAGAAGTAAGATTGGGATTCATTGGGACTGGTGGTATGGCCAGCGCCCACATGAATAATCTGAAGAACTTTGACGACGTTAAATTTGTTGCTATGTGTGATGTCTCTGAGGATCGTGCTAAGCAACGTGCTGAAGAATTTGGTGGTAACGCTTATGCGGACTATCAACGGATGTACGATTCGGAAGAACTTGATGCTGTGTATATTTGCACCCCACCGTTCGCACATGGCCAACAAGAAATAATAGCATGCCAAAAAGGGGTTGCTATGTTTGTCGAAAAGCCAATTGCTTGCGAACTAGATACTGCGGTTATCATCAATGATCATGTGGAAAAAAGTGGTGTTATTACTAGTGTCGGTTATCATTGGCGTTATGGTGGAAATGCACAGCATGCCAAAGCGGAACTGGAGAAGGAAACGCAAATTCTTGGTGCGTTAGGATATTGGATGGGAGGAATGCCAGGTGTTCCATGGTGGCGTGTAAGAGCTCAATCAGGCGGTCAGCACGTCGAACAGACGACTCACATATTTGATCTCGCTCGTTTTGTATTAGGGAATGCAAAGTTGGTACATGGTGTTGCATCAAGTGGTAGTATGACAGATATTCCTAATTATGATGTTGATGACATTAGCATGGTAAATATTGAGTTTGAAAGCGGAGCAGTTGCNAANATTGTTTCTTCATGTGCAATGGAAAATTGGGGTCGAGTTCATCTTGAGGTGTTTTGCCGTGGTGTTGTTGNTACTATTGGCGGATCAAACACCATTCGTAGAAAGGATCANGAGGAAGAACTGAGTGGTTCNNNNGGTCAGGATAGAGACCGTGTGTTTATTGATGCNGTCAAAGCCNGCGATAGCTCGGAAATTCTGTCTCCTTACAGTGATGCTNTAGAAACACTTCGTNTTATGCTAGCAGCAAGCACATCNTTTCAAACTGGCAAAGCNGTAGATCTGTAAGAAATGTGACAAATGCTTTTAAATACAAAGCCTTCAGGTTCTGCTGAAGGCTTTGTCAAGTTTTTAGTTTTGTTCTTCTCTTAGTGCNTTATNGTTGTTATCTATATNTNACAGAATACATACAAACATGACAAAAACAAAAATTGAATGTATAAAGTGGGCCCANTTATCTGGTGAAAGACCACGTAAAGCTGGATGTAACTCAAGATTAGGTGAGCATGGTATCNTTGTCAAACNACCAATTGCGGNTATNTTTGCTGACAATGGCACAATTGGATTTGGTCGGGCTAACATTNGCAAAGAACAGGCGCANTCACTTATAGGATTGTATATAGAGGATATATTTGATTTGACAAANGGTGTTAAAAGGCAATTCCATTGGATTGAGTATCCAATCTGGGATCTAGTTGGTCAACTTGCCAATAAACCGNTTTATTCATTGTTGGATCAAAGTATTCATGAAAANGATGTATTCACTGTATCTTGCTATGATACATCGCTTTACATTGATGATCTTCATCTCACCAATCACGAAGAAGCTGCTGATTTAATTGCTTTGGAAGCCAAAGAGGGACGTGAGTATGGTCATAGCAATTTTAAAATTAAGGTTGGAAGAGGTGCTATGCATATGGCGTTGGAAAGTGGAACAGNGCGTGATATCATGGTGGTTCATGCAGTTCGAGANGTTGTCGGCACTCAAGCTAAGATTTTATTGGATGCGAATAATGGGTATAATTTGAACCTGACTAAACGTGTATTAGCTGAGACAGCGGAAGCTAATATACATTGGATGGAGGAGGCCTTTCACGAGGATCCCAAACTCTACGATAATCTTAANGCTTGGATCCATGCAGAAGGATTAAAAACGTTAATTGCGGATGGTGANGGATCTGCTTCACCAAANCTGNTGGATTGGGCACGTAATGGATTGGTTGATGTAATCCAATATGATATTTTTGGATATGGTTTCATGCCTTGGCTAAAACTTGGTTCACAATTGGATCAATGGAATGTTAGATCCGCTCCCCACCACTATGGAGGATATTATGGTAATTTTGTGTCCTGTCACCTTGCCGCAGGTATCCAGCAGTTTGAGTTTGTAGAGTGGGATCAAGCCTCTATTTTTGGTATAGATGACTCTGCTTATACGATAACGGATGGGTTTGTAAACGTTCCAAAAACTGCTGGATTTGGTTTGAAGTTAGATCAGAAAATCTTCAATCGACAAGTCAACCAAAACGGATTTNTTGCCAGATAACAATNATACAAAATACNAGTAGGNATTTTTAATTCAACCTTNAAGATTTAAACNGGAAACNCNCGATTTTTTGGTAATAATCAATTTTGGCTGACTTTATCTCTCCGTTTCTAGATNCACAGTTTTCTNTTGACCTTCCCNAATTGTTCCTAAATATGTTCATTCTAATAATTAATGGATTTTATACNCGTTCACAATTTATACTAATTGCNATCGAAATNAACTAGAAAGAGAGGTTGAGAATGCCACCTGCTTTTTTAGCAATTGGACATTTTTGCCAAGACGTCACGCCAAACGGATATACTATNGGGGGAGGTGCTGCTTATTCTACTGTTACTGCCCGAAACCTCGGTTTAGGAACCCATGCTGTGACTTCTGTCGCTGAGGATTTTAATCGGAAAAACCCTGTCCTAGATCGGATCAATGTTACATACCATGATTCTATAGAAACAACAATCTTTGATAATCAATANGATCAGTATGGTAAGCGCCNCCAAATGATTCTNGGAATTGGTGACAAATTACAACCTAGTCACATACCAATTGAATTACAGGACACCGGTATCGTCTATTTGTGCCCGATTGCTGATGAAGTTGATCCTGAACTGGTACGATGTTTTAAGCATTCGTTGATTGGGGTAACCCCGCAAGGATGGATGCGCCAGTGGGGTAGTGGTCGCCAAGTTCGCCCTAAACGTTGGGATACGGCAGAAATGATTTTATCGCATACAGATATTCTCGTTTTAAGTGATGAAGATATCCTTGCCAATCCCAAAGATTTAGANAAGTATATTCAATGGACTAAAATCGTGGTGTTAACCAGAGGCAAAAATGGTGCAGTACTCTATGAAAACGGTCAGGTTATTGAATCTTCTTCCTATTCGGTAAAAGAAGTAGATCCAACAGGTGCCGGTGATGTATTTGCGGCTGCATTTCTGATCAATTATTATGATACAGGTTCATCAGTAAGTGCCTTAAATTTTGCACATTGTGTTGCCTCATTTGCAGTGGAAGGAAGAGGGCTTACCGCTATTCCAACATTAGAGCAGGTTAAAAACCGGATTCGTCCGCAGAAGACATAATTTAATTCTAGCTAGGAATTTGCAGGAATTTCATCAGTGAAGTCAGAATGAAAATTTGGCTTATCTCAATTTTAACAAGCACCAATATATTCAATAGTAGTATGCATTCCCGTGCTTTGGTAAATAGAACTGCTATTGTTATACTTTTCTTCATTTATTTCTTTCTATCAAGCTGTGACGATTCTAATGAAGAAACTGTTATTCTTCCTATACCCCAGAATCTTAAAGCAGTAATAATAAATCAGGGTATAGATCTTACTTGGGAGGTAGCAGAAGAAGCTAAAGGAGTTACAATCCGTTACAATATTTATCGTGCAATGGAGCAAGAAGGGGATTATATTCTCTTGGGTAATTCAATTCGTTTACAATATTTTGATCAAGGTGTCACCGCAGATCGAACTTATTTTTATTTAATAACTTCTGTTGATGATAAAAAGAACGAAAGTGAACAATCGGATATTGAACAGATTACTTTCGTCGTTCCCATTCTAAGCGTTTCTGAGACACTGATGAACTTCGGTAAAAGAGCTGTGGAGCTACCATTGAAAATTAGCAATACTGGGAACGCCATTTTGAAATGGAAAGCAGTTGCTAATCAAAACTGGGTCACTTTAAATGTAAAAAACGGTGCTATTGGGGGCAAGCGAGATCAAATCATCAATGTACTTGTAGACCGTAATCTTTCGCCGGATACATACAGCGCAGTAATTACTGTTGAATCAGAAGAAGGCCTTTCTATTGTTGTTCGGGTAACATTAGATATTCCTGAAGTACCAAAATTATTTATTGCCCCGCAGTCAATTACCTTTGGTCCCAACGATATTTCCCAAACAATAGAAATTCGTAATAGTGGCACAGGACTCTTGGATTGGCAGATTGGTGGGGGGGCTGATTGGTTGGAAATTAAACCACGGTCAGGGAAGATTACCACTAAAACTTCAACTGCTACCTTACAAATTGATCGTATGATTCTGGAACCAGGCCAATATAATACGATTATCACTGTAAGTGGAACCAATGCTGGACGCAAGACCGTCAAAATCGTTGCTAACGTTACACAGGCTGTCATGGATTTCTCGGTTTCACAAATTGATTTTGGCGATTTTTCAGAATCACAGCAAATTAAGGTGAAAAATATAGGAAAAGGAATTTTATCTTGGTCGGCGAAATCACCAGAAAACTGGATACAACTAACACCCGAAAGTGGCATCGTAAACCAAGAACAATCGCAAGATGTGAGTGTGCGAATTTTCAGGTCTCAGCTGGACGCGGCTGAGTACATGGTTAATATTAGTTTCACTGGTAATGGCGGGAATCTCAAGTTACCAATTCGAGTAGTTAAACTGGGAAGTATCATAGGTACAGTCAGTAATGCTTATACCGGTTTGCCAATCAACGGATCCCGTTTACAAACAATAAAATATAAGACTTTATCTGATTTAAATGGAAACTTCATTCTATCCTATGATCAAGAAGGGATGTATCCTATTCAAGTTGTTGCAGACGGATACTTAAGTCGTTTGGAAACTACTAAAACTAAGCAAGCGTTTGCATTTCTTAGGGTTGATCTCAGTCCAGTTCCGCGAAGTAAAGTGGAGATTCGTAACCGAATTGATGAACCAACTCGGGTTGCCCATGCTAACCGAAATTCCTACGTAACCAACGAAAACAGCAATCAGGTTCTTGTACTTGATGCCTACACACATACTACAATTGGTCAGGTAATCCTGAAATGTACTTCATCAGATTGCCATCATCTTGGCATCGCGGCTAACCCAGTAAAACCAGAGGTTTACGTGACTATATCAGATTTGGATCAGGTATCTGTCATTGATACAAATCTTAACCAGGAAGTACATCAATTTACAGTTGGNGATTATCCAGCTGATTGTGTNGTCTCTGGCGATGGGACTACGATGTATGTGAGTTTACAACGGGAAAACAAGATAGCGGTGGTGGATCTATCGATACCAATGCGTGTACGCCGTATTGGTGTCGGTGAACAGCCAGCTGGGTTGATACTATCCCCAAATGGGGACCACCTTTATGTTGCCTGTGCAGGGAGTAATAGTGTTTCTGTGATTGATGTCCGNAGCCAAAATCGTATTATGGATATTGTTGTAGGAAGTGCCCCAAATGTTGTTGCTACAGCGGACAATGGGAGATATCTTTATATTGTCAATACACTTTCGGATAATTTAAGCATCATTGACATGGTAACACACAGAAAAGTTATTTCCCGTAGAATTGGTGTTGCGCCGATAGGTGTTGCTGTTCGTCGAGAGTTAAATAACCGTGAACTAGCATTTGTTCTTGATTACAATGGTAAAGTCCGAGTTATCGAAATGCCTTTGCAAGTAGTATATGACGATATTGATATCGAGAGTGGGAAATTGCCTAAATCTATCAGTTATAATCAGTATACTAATCAATTCTATATNCTTAGTTCGAATTCCCCACAAATTAGAATTTTATACTAATATTCTAAAGATTTGTATTGTCCAATGCTTTTACGAGGAATATTATATGTTCGAGAAGTTAATCAGAGTTGCTGCTTGTCAATTACTATCTGGTGAAAAGGTAGAAGAAAATGTATCGAAAGTACTAAATTTTATTGAATTATGTGCTGAAGATAATGTTGATATTGTGGCTTTTCCGGAAGGATGTTTGTTCGGATACTGTTGTCGTCCCGAGTATTGGGAAAAAATGTTGCCAATTACTTTCGCAAAAGTAGAATCTTACATCGGTGATGCTTGTAAAAAGTATCATATTAACGTGATTGTGGGCTCAGCTAGTTATCAGAATGGAAGTTGGTATAATGATTTAGCAATCTTCGATTGGAGTGGAGAATTAAGATATAGATACGCCAAAACCTTTCTTGCTGGTGAGAAATGGTGTGTTAACAATCGTGGGAAATTGCCAATTGTACGCTTGGCAGGTGTCGATTGCTGTTTTATCATTTGTCATGATGTTCGTTATCCTGAACTTGTTAAATTACCAGCTGCAATGGGTGCACAGATTTGCTTTTTCTGCTCTTCTGAATCGAGCCTAATAAACGAACATAAGCTTTCTGCTTATTCTGCTATGCCGATATCAAGAGCGACTGAAAATGGTATCTACCTCATCATGGCCAATACACCAGCGAATCCCATTGATATGTATTCATCTGGTTCCTCACATGGAAATTCGAAAATTGTTGACCCTGATGGCAATGTGGTCAAAGAAGCTGGTTTTTTTGGGGATCACATTATCAGCGAAACTGTTGATTTATCTAAGGCAAAAGGAATAGTGGCNAAACGGACTTATTCCGAGGAGACAATNCTACNGNATTGGTTCCAAAAAGGGTGCGAATTTGTNGTTCGCATATAATNTATTAGCCAGAAAATCACTGTTTCAGACAGGTTGAAANTGTTATAATCTTACTTGTACCGATGATTTTGGAGTNCCAACTGGGAGAGGAAATTCTTGTTNCAGNAGACTAAGCTTCAATTATTAGCTTTCNATATTCTGAATTGGAGTGGATATGTCATGGTGATTTTATCGATTCAAGTGAGCTTTCAGTAGGTAGGAGATTTAGCCTAAACTACCATCTGGACACTGGAGAGATCGTTTACATCATCCGAGGTAAATCCCAGCAAAATCTCGAGGGTGACGAATTTAGTATGTTGGAAGACATATAGATGTTTTTTTAGAGGTACTGTTCGCTGAATGAAAAAACTGTCACGAGAAGTTGATTATTTAGTTGTGTTCTCTAATACTTGAAGCAATCAGTTTATAATGTTCGGGAAGAATTAAGATGGACAAAAGCAAAGACTTTCTTGCCTTTGATTTGGGTGCTGAAAGTGGCCGTGGAATATTAGGCTGCTTTGACGGGAAACAAATCAAACTGAAGGTTCTTCACCGTTTTCCAAATGGTGGAATTCNAATTCTCGATAACTTGCACTGGGACATTATCAGCTTATGGAGAGAAATTAAAAATACACTTTCGATATGCGCAAAGAATGGTTCTAACATCGAATCGATTGGCGTTGATACATGGGGCGTCGATTTCGGTTTGCTTGACAAAACAGGGCACTTGATAGGTTTACCTTTCCATTATCGAGATTCTCGGACTACTGGTGTATTGGAGAAGGTGTTTGACCTGATGCCAAGGCCGTCAATATTTGAACTTAGCGGTTGCCAGTTCATGGAAATCAACACGATTTACCAACTCTACTCTATGGTACTCACAGATTCTCCTCTTCTTCGGTTTGCTGAAACATTTCTAACAATTCCGGATTTGATTAATTTCTGGTTAACAGGTCAGAAAGTATCGGAATTTACCAATGCAACAACTACACAGTTATATGACCCGCGAAAAGAGAATTGGTCGGCTGAACTGTGTCANGTTNTNAATATTCCGCTTNGCATATTTCCGNAGGTTATTCAGCCNGGGACGGACATCGGGNTGATNCTCCCATCCATTACTAATGAGACTGCCNTCCAACCTACACGAGTAATTGCTCCCGCGTGCCATGATACNGGTTCGGCAGTNGCTGCNGTTCCTGTACAGAACGAAAGTTGGGCTTATATTAGTTCAGGNACTTGGTCTCTAATGGGTATTGAGGTTGAGGAACCAATTATAACTAAACATGCTCTTGATCTGAATTTCACCAATGAAGGTGGAGTAAATAACACCTTTCGCTTCCTTAAAAATATCATGGGTCTATGGCTCGTTCAGGANTGTCGTCGTACATGGTCGCGTTCGGGTGANCAGATGTCGTATGATGAGATTTCGCAAATTGCAGCTCAAGCNGAACCTTTTAAAGCTTTAATAGATCCGGATCACCATTTATTTTTGGCTTCCGGTGACATGCCAAAACGAATTGTGGATTTCTGTAAACAAACAAACCAAAATTTGCCGTTAACAAAGGGGGAGATTGTACGTTCTGCCCTCGAGAGCCTTGCGCTTAAATACCGATGGGTACTCGAAAAACTTGAATTTGTCAAAGGAGAGGCCATCGATACTATTCACATCATCGGAGGCGGAACTCAAAATAAACTCCTTTGCCAATTCACTGCGGATGCAACAAAGCGTCAAGTCATCGCTGGACCAGTGGAAGCAACTTCTATTGGTAATCTGTTAGTCCAAATGGCTTCCTGCGGAGCCATTGGATCTATTACAGAAGGCAGAGAAATTATTGCTGAATCATCTGAGCTTATTTATTTTGAGCCAACAGATAANGCGCAATGGGATCAAGTGTACAATCGGTTTTTAGAAATCGCGAACTTACCATGAAAAATTAGCGGTAAGATCCATATAGTTTAGTATGAAAATTGACAACTAGAATTAATGACAACGAGAACCAATTACAAATCTATTCTTGACCTCACCGAAATATATGCTGGTTGGGCACTGCGTAGCCAAGTTTTAGAAGAGACTGACTTGGACTATGGAGGGTTTCGTTGTCCTGAAAAATTAGTTTGTGAACCATGGGCAGCGGCAAATATTTTATCAACTCTAACACAACTCTATGTCAATTTGGATTCTCAATACTATTATAGGGAAGATGTTTTGGATCGGATGGAACTCGCCATCAAATTTCTGCTTAGATCACAAGATCAGGATGGAACAGTCAGAGGTTTTTTCTGTGAACCCGAAATTTCTCTACCAAGTACTGCTGTTTCTATGCTGTCATTGTTGCGTTCATATAAATGGCTTGTACGAGACTTAACTGTTAATAATGATGTGTCTGATCGGATAAAAGACTTTCTGGATAAAGCTGTAGACGGGATTCAAAATGAGCCTGTTTTTGTGAATTATCACCAATTCATAATTGCTGAGGCTCTTCTTGAATACGATCGTCTCTTTGACAACCNGGAAATTAAAAGAAAAGCAAGATCATACATTCAAGATGGAATTGAAATTAGTGACGATGGTCTTTATCCAGATCGAAGCCCCGCTTCAAACATGATTGTTAACGCTGCGATCTTAAGTTTCGCTGAACGGTTGGGACAACTTGATTTGTTGGANTTTGTACGGCGTAACCTCAATTTTTTACTGTACACGTTTCGATCAAACGGTGAAGTCACCACAGGGNTATCAGANGCAGGTTTCGAAAATGGCCTTCCTTCTGGTTATGCTGTCTGGAAAAAAATGTCGATTGTGGATCAAAATGGTTTATATGCGACGGCTGGTGACTTGACACTAAATACATACCTCAGCCGTTTTGATAATGGAATCATTAGACCATATCTAAATCACCCTAACCCTAATTTTCAAATTGGNAACGATTCACGTTTGTTTGTCACATCCAACATTGGGCAANTTCTTGAAACAGAGTTGGAACTTGACAACAATTGGGTCAACCGNTTACCGATGGATAGCCAATACGAGAAATTCTACCAGAAATCGAATATTGCATTCATTCGTTCTGGAAAGACAAGCACAACTATCATGGGGAATCAAAGCAACTTCTTTTCGCTCCACAATGACAGCATCGCTATTGACAGTATATTAATTAGTAGCATCTATCAAGGGTTTCGTCATGTGTTGATGACAGGACTTGCCATTGACCGAAAAACTTATCTGACTGAAAGTGAAACTGTTCAGTGTGTATTTCGGCCTAAATCTAAAAAACGCGAGGTAGTTGCGCTTAATTTTAGGATCTTTATGGAGATCGATCGGATTAAGGACGGTTTTGAGCTGAACTTTACAACTGAAGGATGGGATGGTATTCCACTGATTATTGAATTTGGCCTAAGGAAGGTTGGCACCTTATTCGTTGGGGATTGCAACTGGGATCTAAGCGAAACTGATGTTGTCTTCCTTTCTGAAGAACTGGCTATCATCGAAAACAACAAGGATCGGATTAAAATAGAAGGGGGAAAGGTGGAACACAAGATTTTCCAAGCAAAGAGTAATAGCAATTTTGCTCGACTCTTTTTAGCACCAATCACCCCATACGAAGGGGTCATCCGAATTACTGCTCAATAACTGACCATGTAATTTCCACTTAAAAGATTCCAAGCTCGTCTTTCGCTTCTTCGCTCATCATCTCNGGATCCCACGGTGGCGTCCAAACAACATTAATGTTTACTTCCTCAACACCGTCTAGTTGTTGAACCACGGTTTGTGACCCATTCAATAGNTGTGGAGCTGCGGGACAACCGGGGCTAGTTAGGGTCATGGTAATATCGACAACATCATCGTTGATATCCACGCCATAAATTAAACCCATGTCCACGATGTTTAGGCCAACGTCTGGGTCTATGACCTGCTTTATTTGTTCAAGAACAATTTCTTCTGTAATCATAGCTATTTNCCTNACCTAANTTCAATCAACACTGATGTAAATNTCGTCATTTTCAATCTTNACTTCATAGCATTCTACACTTTCGAATGCTGGCATACATAAAGCTTGTCCTGTTTTGACGTTGAAGCGTGCTCCGTGTCTNGGACATATNATTTCTTCGTTCTCCAGNNTNCCTTCAGCAAGTGGGCCTCCATCATGAGTACAAACATCCTCTATNGCATAGTACTCACCACCAATATTGAAAATAGCAACTGGTAAAAAATCAACTTCAACCAGCTTCTTTCCCCCCTGCGGAATTTCACTTGTCCTAGCAACCTTTAAAAAATCGCTCATTGAATAATTTTTATTAATCCCAAAAGCCCCAAACAACAGGCAAACCCCACCTACTATTTCTTTTAAATTAGCAGAAAAGGATAAATTAGTATACTATTCAGAGGAAAAGTTTNTAGTCCACTGCGTAGTTGCTTCAGCACGCATGGCAGCATGTTCTTCATCTGAACATCCACGGTCTGTGGCTACACCCGAATCGGCGCCAACAGGTTTAACAATTTCTTCTTGAAGCAGATAGGCCTCGACTTCCTCTCCGCTCACATCAGCTAAAATCGCATCACCNATCTGGACGCATGGTTGGGATGGTTGACCAGTTTTCTCAACCATTTCTTGATAGTTACTTGGGTTATTGATGATATCCCGATCTTCATATTCCAATTCGTATTTNTGNAGAACNGCTCGGACGCCTTGACTCCATCCACAAGTGGGTTTCATGTATCCAATGATTTTTGGTTGGTTCATTTTGTTTTCTCCTTAATTTTGGGAATAATTAATTCAATTGCAGCTTACCCGCAATTGATTCTTGTAATTGATTACGTAAATATTCTAATGGAATTCGTTGTAAGACTGATTCAAAAAAACCATTAACGATTACTTGTTCAGCTTGGTTGTAGGACAACCCTCGACTCATCAGGTAGAAGATCTGATCTTGATCGATCTTTCCAGCTGTTGCTCCATGAGTACAACGCACATCATCAGCTAGGATTTCTAACCCTGGAATTGTATCGGCACGAGCTTGCTTACTCAGAATCAAATTGTCATTTTGCTGATACGAGTCAATCTTTTGTGCGTCCTTTTGAACTTCGATCATACCCCGCCAGACTGTTCGGGATCGATCTTTTAAGACATTCCGATATAGCAAGTTGCTTGTACTGTTTGAAACAGCATGTTTCTGGTAGGTGTGGATGTCGATATGTTGTCGCGCGTGCGTCGCGGTTAGTCCCAGAAGGTCAGCATGACTGCCTTCCCCATTCATCTCTACCAGTTGATCTAGTTTACTCAAGCGNCTCCCTAACGAAGTGGTAATCCAACGCAAGTTGGCACCACGTTCAAGCTTGGCCCTCTGTGTCGAAAAATTCCAGACTTTTTTATTCCAATTCTGAATTTGGGCGTAATTGACGAAGGCATTTTGGCCAAGGAATATTTCAACGCCACCACAATGTAGCCCTTTCTCCTGCTGANCAACTGAAAGATGCTCTTCGAGAATAGTTACTTGACTGTCAGCTTCGGCAATAACAAGTGTATGCGAAAAATCGGCAATTGCNTCACCAGATAATGACACAATAACCCGTAAGGGAAGATCTACCACCACCCCTTTTGGTATATATAAAACATAACCGCTTTGCAAAAATGCATTATGCATTGCATTGAATTTATTGTCCTCTGATTGAATTGTCTGGCATACATAGGTTTTCAGAAGATCTGGTCGTTCATCAAGTGCCGCCTTAAATCCGGCAAAATATACCCCTTTATCAGTAAGTGTGTCTGAAAGTGCAGAATAAACAACAGCAGCATCTTTCTGAATGATTAATCCTGAGTTTCTTTTTCCTTCTTCTAAAGCTGAGAAAAACTCAGGGGATTTTCCGTTAGGTTGGGACTTATTTGAAGTAACTAATTGAAACTGTTCGAGATCTAGTCCCCGAATGTCTGTTCTACGCCAACTTTCGCTATNTGTCTTCGGAAGTGGGAGNTGTTCAAAAACCTGAAAGGCCTGAATTCGNNTCTCAAGCATCCAAGNAGGCTCATTTTGCAAGCTGGAAATCCTCGCGACAGATTCACCGGTAAAATTGCCCGTTACAGTTTGATTTACTCCCAATCCAATCTCCTGATCTGACAATCGGGGTTAGCCAATAGATCCTTCCATCTGCAGTTGAATCAGACGGTTCATCTCTACTGCATATTCCATGGGAAGCTCTTTGACAAGTGGTTCGATAAACCCNTTCACAATCATNGCTGAGGCTTCCTCTTCAGAAAGTCCGCGACTCATCAGATAGAAGAGCTGCTCTTCACCAATTTTGCTGACACGAGCCTCATGTTCAACTGTGACGTCTGCAGCATCAACTTCTATAACTGGATAAGTATCGGAGCGCGAATCAGAATCCAGCATAAGCGCATCGCAAACGACATGCGATTTGCAACCAGTCGCATTTTCAGCAACTTTCAATAATCCCCGATAACTTGAGCGACCACCATTTTTACTAATTGATTTAGAAATAATTCGTGAAGTGGTGTTTGGAGCGAGATGTACCACTTTCCCCCCAGCATCCTGATGCTGATTCGCTCCAGAAAAGGCAATTGAGAGGATTTCGCCATGTGCCCCTTCTTCAACCATGTAGACACTTGGATATTTCATGGTGAGTTTACTGCCAAGATTACCATCGACCCATTCCATGGTTGCATCTTCGTAGGCCATGGCGCGTTTTGTTACCAGATTATAGACATTTCCAGACCAGTTCTGGATNGTCGTATAGCGAACACGAGAATGTGGCTTACAGATAATTTCAACGACTGCACTGTGTAAGGATTCACTTGAGTAGGTTGGCGCGGTGCACCCTTCGACATAATGAATTTCTGCACCTTCGTCCACGATAATCAATGTCCGCTCAAATTGTCCCATATTCTCAGTATTAATTCGAAAATATGCTTGAAGTGGATAGTCAACTTTCACTCCCGGAGGCACATAGATAAAACTTCCCCCACTCCAAACAGCACTATTCAGCGCTGCAAACTTATTGTCCAAGGATGGTATTACTGTTCCAAAATATTCACGGAAAATTTCGGGGTGTTCTTTTAATGCGGTATCCGTATCGAGAAAAAGCACACCTATTTTCTCAAATTCTTCGCGGGCACTATGGTAAACAACTTCAGAATCATACTGGGCACCGACGCCAGCCAGAAACTTACGCTCGGCTTCAGGAATCCCAAGTCGATCGAAGGTATTCTTAATATCTTCCGGTACATCTTCCCAATTACGTTCAGTTCGGTCAGAGGCTTTCACGTAGTAGTATATATCATCAAAATCAAGNGATGCGAGATATCCACCCCACTNGACATCAGGTTTTGCTTTAAATATTTCATATGCTTCGAGTCGGAATTCAAGCATCCAATCTGGTTCATCCTTCATATCCGATATCTGATNAATAATTTCTTTGTTTAAACCTTTGCGGGATTTNAAAACCGGCGCTACGTCATCGTGAAAACCATATTTGTAGTCACTGATGCCAANTTCAGACATATTTGTTGCCATTTTNCACCTTCTTTAAGTGCTCAGATTCTATATTTGGATTGAGGTGTCGAGATTTGGATTCGTTTGTGTAATAAATTCAATCCCATGTTTTTCGCGTATAGCTTCATAACCTTCTGCTTCAAGAATCTCGGCAAGTTCCCACCCACCAGATTCAACGATTCTACCATCCAGAATTACATGGACAAAATCGGGTTTAATGTAATTCAAAAGTCTTGGATAATGTGTAATAATCAATATGCCAAGATCTGGGCCTACAAGCCGATTGACATTTTCTCCGACTACTTTAATTGCATCAATATCAAGGCCAGAATCAGTTTCATCAAGAACCGCAATTTTTGGTTCAAGCATGGCAAGTTGTAATACCTCAGCTCTTTTCTTTTCTCCACCGGAAAGTCCATCATTGAGATAACGACGCGCGAATGAATCATCAACGCCCATATTTTTCATTTTTTCCCTGAGTTCTTTGCGAAACTCTCGCATTGGAACCAGTGGCGTTGTTGCAGAATCGTTGCTCTCTACAGTTCGAACAGCGCTAACCGCCATTCGAAGAAAGTTTGCCAATGTTACGCCAGGAATTGCTGTTGGGTATTGAAAGGCTAAAAACAANCCTAATTTGGCACGCTCATCTGGCTCAAGTTCCAAAATGTCGATCCCATTAAAAGTCACGTTACCAGANTCAACATTGTAATTAGGATGTCCCATTAGGGTATTAGCAAGCGTACTTTTCCCACAACCATTCGGTCCCATTAGCGCGTGGATTTCGCCAGATTTCACTGTTAATGAAAGCCCTTTTAAGATTTCTCCGCCTGCTACATTTACACGTAAATCCCTAATAACTAATTCATCGTTCATTTAATTTTAATATGGTTCCCTTATCTTTATCGATATCGTGTTTGTATGGTCAAAGACTTTAATTTCNTGNCTGTCTATTATCCGCCGATCATTGACATATTTCTTTCNGGTTTAACAAAGTCAACCGAGTTGATCAGATGTCCAACTTCCTTGTTAGCAACCGATTCNATCATCATTTNAGCAATCACTTCGTTAGAAGCCCCCTTGCGGAGTGGTGTTAANAAATCCGTCTCTTCAGTTGCAAATAGGCAGTTTCGAAACTTGCCATCTGCGGTCAAACGAACACGGTTGCAATCATCACAAAAAGGTTCACTGACNGAAGAAATAAACCCAACTCTCCCTAGCCCNTCCTTAAACTGGTAGTTTTTTGCTGTTTCGTGTTTAAANTTGGAGCTGCTTTCNACAGGNTCAAGNGGATAAAGCTTTCTGATTTNATCTATCAATTCTTTTTTTGGTACAAACATGTTCNGTCCCCAAATATCATCTGCATCGAGGGGCATAAATTCAATAAAGCGCATCTCATAAGAGTTTTCACGTGCAAACGAAACTAACTTCACTACTTCTTCCTCGGTAAATCCGCGCATTGTAACTGCGTTGATCTTAATTGGGGCAAAACCGCACCGGCTTGCTTCTTTAAGCCCATCTAAAACTTTTGCTAGCGCTTTTCGACGCGTTATTTGTTGAAATTTTGCTTTACTTAGAGTGTCAAGACTGACGTTAATACGGCGTAGTCCCGCGTCATATAGGGCTTGTGCTTGTTTTGCTAGGCCTATGCCATTGGTTGTCAGGCTAACATCCCTGATGCCGTCGACCTCTAAAACCCTCGATATTAAATCAGGTAAATTACGTCGGACAAGCGGTTCTCCGCCAGTAATTCGAACCTTGTTTACTCCAAGGCTAACAGCAATTTGGATAAGCCGATCGATTTCATCAAACGTCATGATCTTAGATTCGTCAATAAACTGCGTGTCTTCTGACATACAATACGTACATCGCAAATTACAAATATCTGTTACAGAAACACGCAGGTTTGTGGCAATCCGGTTGAAACGATCGACTAAATGTCCTTGTCCCATATCTTTAAGAATAAAGCCGCCACCAATGTACTTCAATGGTATCATAAGCTGATCAACCCTGCAACTTTTTATGCTATTTCCTTTAATAAATATAAAAAGTGTTGAATTATCATTTAATGTTTAACCAGTGACATTCCAGTCAAGAGAATAACTTGGTTGATAATTCTGTTAATTTACCAATTATGGTATTGCGTATTTGCACTCAGTTTTCTGTATGTTTAAGGTAACGCATGAGCTGGTAACCGAATTTCTCGAGTCTTCATTTAAGAGTGTGAGGATCATGTCATAGGTACCTTTCATAATATTGATAATTATTTCTTGGCCATAGCATTTTTTGCAGAAGGAATTTGGTTAAAAAGTGTT
>PBXZ01000150.1:0-57693 GCA_002729415.1 Candidatus Poribacteria bacterium
TCAACGATGAGATACCTAGCCGAATTCCAAACCAGTCTACTTTAATAGAACTGTCCCAACTATCCTCCCAAGCCAGTCGAAATTTGTTAGAAGGCTTATTAACTTTAATTAATGCTGATTCACTTAAAGAAAGAATTATTGAAAATGCTGAAGGCAACCCATTCTACATGGAAGAAATGCTTCGATTGCTGATAGATAATCAGGTGATTCAGCAGATTAAGATATTCAATGTTGACTTCAGTGACCAGTTACAGGTTCAACTAGATAATGGGTTTATGCCGGAAGAATTACTCGCTGGTTTCAGACAAAATCATATTGAGTTTGGTTCTAATTTTGTTGTCTCAATTCAAGAGATGGGACAGCTTTGGCGGATTAGCAACGTAGAAAAAACATATATCGTTAGACGGTTAGAGAAACAGATTGTCGTTTTCCAAAATCAATGGGCAACTGTTGGCAATGCAGATCGGATTGAAATTCCAGATTCACTTGAACAAATGTTACGTGCCCGAATTGATAGGATGTCTAGTGAACCTAAATCTATATTACAATGCTGTGCAGTTATAGGTAGGACAGTCGATCACGTTATCCTTGAACAAATATCGGATGATATAGCGGATTTGGATACAAATCTAGGTCAACTCATTGCGTTAGACATGATTGATCCCCAACATTCCCCTAGTGGCCAATTTGAATATGTCTTTGAGCACATCGTAACACATAATATCGCCTACTCGATGGTTCCAGTTGTAACACGTCGAAATCTACATACCAGAATTGGCGACAGTGTATTGCTTAAAAACCAGGACAATCCTGAAAGAGTACTCGAACAATTAGCGAATCACTATCATCAAGGAAACGATGGGTCGAAAGCTCTCATACATTTGGCTAAAGCAGGGAGAAAAGCAAAACAGCAATACAATCACCAAGTGGCGCTTAAACTCTATACACAGGGGCTCGAACATCTTGGAGAATCCAGCGTGGATTTGCTTGAAGAACAGATAATAATTCATGAAGGATTAGGTGATGTATATAAGATCCAAGGTGAGTTCGATACCGCAATTAAACATTTTGAGCAAGCCGCGCAAATAACTGGATCTGCACTAAGGGAAGCTAAAATCAAACGTAAGATAGCAGACGTTTTCGAGAAACGATCAGAGTACGAAACAGCGACAGAAATGTTGCAACAAGCGCTTGAAGATCTGAAAGATCAACCAAATCTAGTGGAAGAAGCAACAATCTATAATTCTATGGGCTGGATCCATTCTCAAAAAGGCGATTACACTCGAGCAATTGACATGGCTACACGTGCATTGAAATTGGTAGAGGGAACGACTGCTTACGACATAATTGCATCCATTAACAAAAATCTTGGAAATTACTATTTTAGAAAAGGAGATCTCGAAAAAACCAATTTATATTTTGAAAATGGAATTTCCCAAGCGGAACTAATTGGCGACAAAATGCTAATGGCACAACTCTATAATAACCTGGGACTCGTTGAGAACATGATAGGAAAAGTAGAAAGTGCTTTAGATAATTACAAAAAGAGCATAGAACTGAAGAAACAAATAGGTGACAATGTTGGATTGACGAATTCCTATAGCAACTTAGGATCACTGTATTCAACAATGAACGATTTTGATGCCTCGCTTAAATGCCATCAAAACGCGCTAGAAATTGCTCAGCGTTCTGGCCTCAGAGAAAATATTGCCAATGTTGAAAACAATCTCGGCAATTTTTACTTTAAACAAGGTGATAATAATCAAGCAACTGATCATTATCTTATCAGTTTAGACATTCGGAAGGAAATTGGGAATTTACCAGGCCTGGCAGAAGTGTACATTAACTTGACTGGGGTGAACCTCAAGGAGGGAAATCTTGAAACTGCGGAAAAGTACAGCCGAGAAGGACTAAGGACTGCGGAAGAAATTAGCGTCCCTCAGGCCATTGCGCACGCATGGAACAAAGTGGGAATGGTGCAACAACAAAAGAAAGATTGGCGAGAAGCCATAAAAAGTTTCTCAAAAGCCGCCGAAATCGCTGATAAAGCTAATATGACATTAGAGATTGCAGAAGCAAATCGGTGTACAGGGGAGGTGCTGATCGAAATGGGCAATCAAGATCAAGCAAAAACCTCACTCCAAAAAGCCCTCGAAATTTATAAAAAGATTAAAAGTATTGATAACATTGAATTAACACAACAGTCACTATCAAAACTGGGAAAACATTTACCAAATTGACACTGTATGTTACTTTGAAAGTATTAGCAATATGATAGACATCCAGCAGGAAGAATAAATTCCATATTTAGCCTACTCTTTCTAAAATCTGTGGTCTCCATTCCTTATTAATCAGATTTGTCTTCGACTTCTACTGTTTGTCTTGATTCTTCAAATTTGAATTTTAGTGCACATAAGAGCAGTATAATCAATTCCATTTTCCTTAACTTCTCTAAATTCTTAAATCTATATTGATCAAAGAAACGTGTATTAAGTTAAAGAGTTTCACTATACATCAATTCACCATTTGTTGCTGCCAAAGATAAAAGCTACTAGTACCGAAAACAGCAATTGAACCGATTTTGAACGAAATTATCCATAAATTGAGCTTATTATTTCGAAATAGTATAGTACAGAACTAGGTAGTCAATCCGTCAGGAGAAAAACTGATTAACTCCCGAGCACGAATGTGTCAAATTGTAGTAGTTCTAGATCCGAACTCTAGAACTACTGTTTTCTATATTGAGGAGATATTAGCACATGCGGGGATCTCCTATGACCTGATTCATGCTAGAGACCTAGGACATCAAATTGATCTATGTACTGTAATTATTTTAATTGGAGATCTACATTTTGATCAATCTGATAGAAACAAAATTGAAGAATATGTTAAATCAGGTGGAACAGCCATCTGGTTGAATAGTGACCCTACACTCAGTGAAATTTTTGGTGTCAAGTTAACTGAGGAAATAGAGGAAGGTTACCTTATTGAACTGGAAACATCTTCAACAATCACGTCAGGTTTGCAGAGTTCGCTCCATGTCTTTGGAGGAACCAAATTTCATGCCACAACAGGAACCCCCTTGGCCAAGTTGGTTGATATACAGTATCAACCTGCTGGTGATGCAATCGTCGAAAACAGATATGGAAAAGGTTACACTATTGCCTTAGCAGCTGATCTTATCGGGTCAATTGTCTTAATTCAACAGGGTATTCCAGTTACACAAGACGGACAACCAGCACCTGATGGGTCAGCTTCAATTGATGATGATATCCTAAAGACGGAAGATGGGTTTGTTCTGAATTGGAAATGGGATCGGACACCAATTGTTCCAAGCACGCAACCAGTTTTCCTAGAGCCAATAACAGACGAGTTACGCGAACTGATTGTCAAAGCTATCCTACGATGTTTTGAGGTGAAGTCTCAATCAACCCCAATTTTATGGTATTATC
Source organism: Candidatus Poribacteria bacterium (assembly GCA_002729415.1). Taxonomy (GTDB): domain Bacteria; phylum Poribacteria; class WGA-4E; order WGA-4E; family UBA9662; genus UBA9662. The sequence goes on from PBXZ01000150.1 coordinate 3,453, forward strand.
CGCGAGGTCTGAAATCAATCGCCATGATGTCGCACGATTCTGATCATAACGATCAGCAATTGGCGTGGTCACTATTGAATGTGACAGACCAACTAAATATTAAAACAACCTGGTGCATTATTTATCCGGGTGGGTACATACCGGAATTTTATCAGAAACTTCAGGATTGGGATTATGAAATTGCGCTTCACTTTGATGCACTGACGAAGAAAACTTATACTAACTGGACACAAGACGACTTTAATTATCAACACCAATGGTTGATTCAGGAAGCAGGTATCCCTACACTCAAGTCCAACAAAAACCATTATACGCGATGGGAAAACCGGTTGGAATTCTTTCATTGGTGTCAAGCAAAAGGCATCGAAGTTGATCAATCTAAAGGTCCGAGTAAACATGGCACGATCGGTTTCCCATTTGGGGGATCACATCCATGGTATCCAATTGATGATAATGGAAAGCGTATTAATGTGTTGGAGATCAATATGCTAACGCAGGATCTAGTTATTACATGTCCAGTTTTCTACGGACGTGGACTTATTGATAGTGTCTCTAGGCATTATGGAATTGCTCATTTCCTTTTTCACCCTGCCCACATCGAAAAACCAAATGTAAGAGATGCAGTCATTGACGTAGTTGAATACGCACACCTGCAAGGAATGGAATGGTGGACAAGCGAACAAATTGGTGATTGGGAACAAAAACGTCGCCAGATCCGGATTATACATCAGAGACACGACAGGTTTACGATAACATCTCCCATTTCGGTTGGAAGCGTAACTTTCATTTTCCTGATTCCTGATACCATAAACGATTTCTCTATTCAAATAGATGGTCGCCTGATTGATTGGAAACCAATTTCGATTTATGGGTGTAACTTTGCCGAAATAATTATCGATATTGCAGCAAACCAAGAAATCAAGGTTCAATTGTGAAAAACTTAAGATGAAAACGTTATTGATTCTATGAGAGTTTTTCCAGTACAAGCAAACTATTATCAACAGTTTGATGCAGACTTCAATCTAGATATACCTGGTGAAGGATATGGCGGGTGGAAAAGAGGCATGATCAATTTATCACTTGATCACACGGCTGTTGTTGTCATGCATGCTTGGGATTGTGGAAAACGTGAGCAGTATCCGGGTTGGCACCGCGCAGTTGAGTACATTCCGAGAGCCAATGAAATCTGCCACACCATTTTTCCAAGACTTCTCGCTGCGGTTCGCCAATCTGACTTAAAACTTTTTCATGTTGTTAGTAATGGCGAATACTATAAAAGATATTCAGGGTATCATCGAGCAACTCAATTAACTCAAAATCCTCCCCATACCTTTGAAAAGATTGATAGTGACCCGGTACTTGAGAATCTGCGGAAGTTTAGAACTGAAAACGTCTTTGTCGGTTCTCATAATAGCTCGGATGTACGTTGCGGTTTTGAAAACCTAGATTTTCCAGAAGCAGCGAAACCGATTGGTAATGAAGGCATCGCTGAGAACAGCGATCAGCTTTTTGCTTTGTGTCAAGCTGATGGTGTGAATCATCTAATCTATGCTGGTTTCGCCATTAACTGGTGTTTGCTACTATCGCCTGGAGGGATGGCTGAGATCCATAAGAGAGGCATAATGTGCTCAGCATTCCGTCAAGCGGTGACTGCAGTTGAAAACAAGGAAACAGCAAGGGATGAAACCTGCAAAGAGATCGCCTTGTGGCGTGTAGCACTCGCATACGGATTTGTGTTCGACGTCGATGATTTTATCTCTGGATGTTCAAACTATGCTCGATAAAATAGAAACCGTAGAACAATTAGAAAATGTCATGTCCTATCCGACAAAAGAAGTGGTTAATGCTATGTTGGAGTTGGAAGGGGACTTACTCATTCTTGGTGTTGGAGGAAAGATGGGGCCAACTTTGGCCAAACTGGCCAAACGGGCCATCGCCAATGCCAAAATGGACAATAAAGTAATCGGTGTTTCTAGATTTTCGGCACATGGTACTAACGAAGAACTCGGAAAAGCCGGAATAGACACAATTACCTGTGACCTATTAGACGATGACCAGTTGTTCAGACTACCTGATACGCCAAATGTAATCTTTATGGCTGGACGAAAATTCGGTTCGACTGACAACAAGTCGCTGACTTGGGCTATGAACACCTATTTGCCCGGGCGTGTGGCTCAGAAATACAGAAATTCCAAAATCATTGTCTTCTCGACTGGAAATGTCTATCCACTGACAATGATTGCCGCTGGAGGTTCTCGGGAGTTAGGGCCAATAGATCCAGTTGGCGAGTATGCTCAATCATGTCTTGGTCGCGAAAGAATATTCGAGCATTTCTCGAACCAGTTTAACATACCAATTACAATTATACGTTTGAACTATGCAATCGATCTTAGATATGGGATCTTGCTTGATATAGCCCAGAAAGTTGCCAGTCAACATCCAATAGACCTAACAATGGGTAACGTCAACGTCATATGGCAAGGAGATGCAAATGCTATTGTTTTACGTGCTTTTACCCTTTGCCAGAGCCCACCGGTTATTTTGAACCTTTCTGGTCCTGAGACAGTTTCTGTTCGGCATCTAGCGAACCGTTTTGGTGAAATCTTCGATACACTTCCCATATTTGAATCAGAGGAATCTGAAACGTCTTTACTGACCAATACTTCCAGGTGCCATAAAATTTTTGGCTACCCTCAAGTTCCCTTAGATCAAATGATCGAATGGGTAGCGTACTGGGTTCAAATTAATGGAATAACCTTAAATAAACCAACAAAATTTGAAATTCGCAATGGTCAATTCTAGCCTAATACATACTCAAAAAAGATTAGAGTCTTGACACGATTAAGTTTAATTCATAAATAAAACTTTAAGAATAAGGGCGGAAGATAGAAATTTGGCTTAGAAGTACCGATGGAATCTACCTTATAACCAAATGCTTAGCTAGAGAACACTGATCTCTCCACTCAACGTTCTTGGTGAAACCTTTCTGACAGTTAAAGACCTGAAAAGAGATAAACCATGCCGAAACACATTGGGATAGTTGCATGTAGTGCCGAAGGTGCTGCGTTATGCTACCGCACTCTGTGCGCAGAAGCACCAGTTAAGATGGGAGCACACACACATCCTGAAGTCTCAATGCACACTTATCCTTTAAGTGATTATATGACTCACATTCGTTCGGGAAATTGGACGCAAGTTGCTGAATTGATGTTATCTTCTGTTCAAAAGCTCGCAACGATGGGTGCAGAATTTGCCGTCTGTCCCGATAACACAATTCATCAAGCATTCGACCTCGTTACAGAGAAATCACCAATTCCTTGGCTTCATATTGCTGAAACCGTTGCCCAAGAGGCAAGGAGCCGAGGATTCCAGAACTTGGCTCTCACAGGCACAAAATACTTGATGACCAGCTTTGTATATCCCAATATCCTCGAAAAATCCAATATCTCATGCCGAATTCCAGAGGGAGATAAACAGGAAAAAATCAATACCATTATTTTTGAGGAACTCGTCAATGGGGTTTTCCTTGAAGGCTCAAGGCTCTACTTTAACCAAGTAATTCAAGAGTTTAAAGATAAAGGATGTGATGCTGTAGTCCTAGGATGCACTGAGATTCCGATCTTAGTTGATNCCAAAGATTGCCCCTTGCCAACATTAGATTCTACACGTTTGCTGGCCAGAGCAACATTAGAAGAGGCCTTAACATCCTAACTTGCTATTTATTTACTAACTTAACTAGCAGGTTAGCTCCTTGTCTGCTAATCAACTTTATCTGAAATCTAAAATAATCGGTGAATTAACACATCATGCCCAAAATTTATCAGCATTCGATTACTGTGCCAAACGAAGCAATTGACTCAAACGGACATGTCAACAACATTGAGTATATCTGTTGGATGCTAGATGCTGCTATAGCACATTCAAATGCTCAAGGATGGTCATCTGAGCGCTATAAACAAATAGGTTCTAGCTGGGTTGTTCGTTCTCATCATATTGAGTATATCCTACCAGCTTTTGTCAACGATGAAATAGTGATCTACACTTGGATATCTAGCCTTCATAAGATACGATCCCTGAGAAAATATAAGTTTGTCCGCACACATGACCAATCTGTCCTGGTAACTGCTGAAACGAACTGGGTATTTTTCGATTTTCAAAGGCAACGACCACGATCAGTCTTGCCCGAAATAAGCAGTGCCTATGAAATAGTACCGGAAGACGAAGAACCATAACCTTAACATGGCACAAGAAAAGCTACCCTCTTCGAACTAAATTGCTCATGTATCCGGAAAAACACCGCAGAAGAAAAGACTGTCTTTGTATAATAAAGACTGTCTTTGTATAATAAGGTTGTGTTAACCTAGGCATGGCCAGTTAATATATAACATTTTATGTATTGTGGCATCACTCATTGGTACCATACTCTACGATCCCGTTATTTCCTTGGTATCTATATATTATTCTCACAACACTTTCAATGTTTTATAAGGAGAGTACCGTGAAACCAAAAAGAATTTTTAGTTTTATCATCACCTCATCAATCATTGGTATATTGCTGTTTCCCACTGTTTATGGTGCTGGGAAATGGGAAATTATAAGGAATGATGACTTTTTGCGCAAAGACGGTGTAGAAGGAGAATTGCAGGATGTGCATTGCATTAACCAGAAACAAGCTTGGCTAGTCGGACGAAATGGACTAATTCTACACACTACGGACGGTGGGAAAAAGTGGATAAAGAAAGAAATTAAAACGGAAAATCCGGTTGATTTTTTACGAGTTTATTTTCGCGGGAACAAACTGGGTTTCATCACGGGTACTTCATTGGCAAGACGGGGAGGGGCAATTCTTTTCATAACTCAAGATGGTGGATCAACTTGGGAATCTATCAACCCGGGTGTTCGTAGTTATTTGACAGGAATATGGATGATTGATAATCAAGTCGGTTTTATGGTGGGCGCAAATAATGCATACCTTCAGACCACAGACGGAGGAAAAACGTGGAAGGGCAAAGCGGAACGCGTCGCAGCCGGAGAAACACGCCAAAACTTATGGGCTATATCATTCTCATCACCAACAAAGGGATGGATTGTGGGATCATATGGATCTATCCAGCATACAGTAGATGGTGGACAAAATTGGGAAGACCAGGATTCGGGTGTTTCCAATAACTTGAAGGCAATTGCTTTCGTCAATGAAAAAACTGGGTGGATTGCCGGACAAGAAGGCGTGATCCTTCATACCAACGACGGCGGGATTACATGGACAAAACAAAAAACAAACTCTTACAATAACCTAAATGATATTATTTTTGTTAACGAAGATACAGGTTGGGTAGCCGGTGACTTTGGAACCATCCTGCACACTACCAATGGTGGTCAAACATGGAATCTTCAAAACACAGGCAACACGACAACACTTCTAGCAATTGGTGCTACAGGTGAAGATCATTGTTTGGCTGTCGGTGAGTGGGGATTAGTTCTAGGCCATACAAAGTAATCTTCGTACCACCACAATAGGGTTTAATCACTTACGCTCTGCATCTCTGAAGGTAAAGGTACTCTCTGCTTTTAATCGCATCTTCTAGAGGTTGATCAGAAGGGGCATTTTCAAGTAATAAATCTCCTGTGTAGCCGTTCTGGTCCAAACGGCGGATAATCGCCCTAAAATCGACGAAGCCGTCTTTCACCTGGTTTAGAACCCCTTGACTGGCTTTTTGCTTGAAGTGAACAGAGGTTAGATCTTCCATCTCAACCTCTTGCCAAAAAATTTCAAGATCCTCGATTGTTGTACCGTCTGATTGATATACATTAGCCTCATCATAAGTTAGGAATAAACTACTTTCCTTAACGAGATCTAGTATTTGGATAGCTGGTTGCTTGGCATTCTCAACAGCGAATACAATCGGATAGCTTGGCAATAGTGACTGGTATCTTTGGAGGTTTGCGGCAGCAATTTCTGGATTGTGCTCAACAGATGATTCGAGGTCCACTAATCGCAATCGCGCTTGATGTGGACATAACAAATACGCTAATTGCTTTGCTCGGCGGATCTGATTACTATCAACTTCTAGATTCGAGGGGAAACTCAACCATGAATGCGAGATGGCGTAACTCAAAGTCAAATCCGATACTCTCTTCACAAACTCATTGATTTGGCTAAAGAGATATTTNTGATTATCTTTCACAAGTATTTCCCAATCTTTATAGTTCCATANNGCTTCGCAAATATCTTTCCACTGATCTACAGTGTAGACTTCTATTGCCGCTTCGATTTCTTGCACCAAGTTGCCAAACTCTGAATTNCGCAGATANTCACCATCCCGAACTTCCAAATGNTGAAACCCATCTTGTCCAAACTGAACGGCAAGTTCCTGAAATTGATCTCCGTTTTCCATCCGTTTTGCCCATATATTTGTGACAATCCCAAGTCTCTCAAACATCATTTACTCCTTAAAATTTCTCCGATTTTACATACTGAGGGCTATTATTTAATTAAGTAGTTTGCATTGGGTATGTACACCTAGATCAATATCATAATCATATTTCGCTTGCTCTATGCTGGAACCGAATATTAGCTTCAATCTATATAAGTGTAAAGACACAAGTTTCTTAACCTTGTTTCCTCAATAGACTGGATTTTACCAGCTTGACCGACAAAAACCGACCTTGCGAGTTTCTATTTGGATCAAAAAAATGGACACATCTTGGAATGACTAGAACTCAACTGATATGAATAATCCGAATGGTGGTTAGTAGGATGTGTGTCAAACTCTTTGCCCTTATTTCACCCTAAAAACTGAAAGCTTCTTATCCAGAGGACCCATTCTTAAGAGACCTTCAAACCCATCCTCCAAAATTTGAGAGACTTCTCTTATCTATACTAATATCATTAGAAACCGTTATCTTTGCAAACATGCATAGGGTGTGTGCAAGTTACTTTAGCACTACAGTTGTGTAATTAAACCTCCATCAACTACATAAGCTGCTCCAGTGATAAATGAAGCTTTATTACTAGCCAGGAAAAGGACAACTTGGGCAACTTCCTCAGGCTGGCCAACTCGTTTTAGCACGTGCGCATCAGCCCATTCTTCTATAGCTTGTTGGGAATTACCAGTTAATTCTGCTGCAGCACGTAATAACGGAGTATCAATTGAACCAGGGCAAACACAGTTAACACGAATATTATCCTCAGCAAAATCAATTGCCATATTTCTTGTCAGTGAAATAGCTCCACCTTTGGAAGCCGAATAAGGACAAACACGNTTTTGACTCGCAATACCTTGGACTGATGCGATATTGATTACACTCCCACTTCCTTGCTTCTGAATTTCAGGGATGCAATATTTAGAACAAAGAAATATACTTTTGAGATTTACACCAAGTACTTGATCCCACTCTTCTTCCGTTGTTTCAATAACACTCCCATAGTGTTGAATTCCCGCATTGTTAACTAAAACATCAATTCTTTCAAATGCATTTATTGTATCTATTGAAATCTGTTGCGCATCGGATGCGTTGGACACATCAGCTTGTATAAAGATCGCCTGACCTCCTTTATTCTGAATTGTCTTGACAGTTTCTTGACCAGTGTCAATATTTACATCAACCACAACAATGGATGCGCCTTCCTCAGCAAAGGCTATTGCTATTGCCTTTCCCATGCCCATGCCTGCACCAGTTATAACAGCAACTTTACCTTCAAATTCCATATGTAGACTCCTAAGGTTAACTGTTTCCTCGACCTAATTAGCAGGAGATAAGTAGGTCCAAAAATTACAAATCCATGGTAATATTTCGCCTATGGCTTAAGGGAATTTGTTAGTTGGTACGTCATTGAAGTAACTTTTTACGTTGATGTGAACCTTAGGGTGATCCAAGATCTGATTAACATCCAACCACTCAACACAATGATGTTGGCTTAGCATTGCAGTTTCTACGATATCTACCTTCTCCATATCGTCCAGTGCAAACAGACATGCAATGCAGACATAGTGTGTTCCACAACTGTCATCCTTGAAATTGTTTTCGTAAAGATGATCGTAGATCCCATTTAAAGTTACTTGATTAGAAGTGAGCCTGATCCCAATTTCATGCTCAGAAATTCTCCCCAAAGCCTCCTTGAGATACTCGTTTTTGTAGGCTTTCCCACCGGGGACAAAAAAACTGCCTTTGGCTGGATCATTGATTCTTTCTCCAACAAGTAACTTTGCGTCGTAGATGACCAGTATATCAATAGACACCAGTTGAGTTAAGCTTACCACTTGAAAGTATTCGTTTCGGTTGAGAACTAACTTTTCCATAAGTTTCTTTCCAAATGCTACTGTGTCTGCTTAGAATTTTGGGACACCGATGCTAACTAAAGCCTCAGCAACTTGACCAAAAGGCCGTCCTCCAACAGTCAAATCAAGCCCAATAGGCTGACGNCTNCAACAACTCCCATCTGGAGGCGAGATGGAGATTCGTATCTCCTTTTGTTCTCGCGGTTTCAATTCAACCTCAACCACTTGGCTCTTCCAATCATCCGGCCCAACTAACTTGATTACAGCCTTTTGGGGAATCGAGAAAGGATTTAAAATCCACCCCTCGAACTCGGCTTCTTCTCCATCAAGAAGGTGTAATCGGTATGGCTTCAATTTCCCCCCTTGAGATTCAGCACCAAAATGAACATCATCATCGCCCAGCAACATCAAACGCAAGTGAACTTCGTCGAATGCATTGGCACCTTTTTCAATGACCTGATACCATTCTGAGCTGGTTTGGTATGGTTTAGTATGTCCCGTCAAGACCCAGTTGGGTTGAAAGTCACGGAGCAATTTCAGTGTCTGCTTATAACACCCGAGATCTAGGCCATTCTTATAAACGTGATTAGTAAACGACTGTGCGTCTTTGTCAAAAGGCAAACCGCTTGAAGTGCTGAAGAAAATTTGATCGCCGGTATGGACAACCCTTTTTCCATCCACTTCAAAGCAAATCAAGGTCGAAAATCTTGTGTGACCTGACATCGGATAAAGTTGTATCGGAATATTTTCCCAGTAAGTAACATCTTCATTGGGAAGATGGCGACTGACCGAAATCGGTTCGTGCCATAGACAGGGACGATCGTAGTGAGTTGGGTTTTCCAAAATATCCGAGAAATGCGCGCCGGCCCAGACTTCGGTACCAAAAACACGTTGCAATATGGGAATACCATTAACATGATCGTCGTGAAAATGTGACACCAGAACGGTATCAATTTGATCAATACCCAGTTTTTTCTTTAATCCCTTGATACCATGTAAAAACGGCCGCCGATTTGATAGATGTTGTTTGCCTGGGGACTGATAGGCGGACATATTGTAGCCGTAATCGATGGCCATNACTTTACCACTGTCACTAATCACAAAGTTGGTCTCTGCACCACTATATTTTGAACGATAAAGATGCGGNAGAATTTCCTCAATGTCGTCATCATCTGGATCATTTAATTGTTCGACAAAACCAGGGGAAATGCCACCGATNAGTTTCAGATTCTCTCTCAAAAGTTGGATGGCTTGCTCAGGACGGTCNATTGGTTGACCTAAGCTGGGTAGCAACATATCTAACTTGGTTCCCATNAGTCTATAGCAACTTCGCCATAAGTTTACAGCACCAGTAAAATCGTTGTAATTGTACTGGAGCGGTGCTAAACGCGANGTATAACCCANACCANAAATCAACTCCCCAACAAAAGCTAGACGGAGACCATTGAAATCAACCACGTAACTGCTNGCTCCGTTAGTGCAACCTGGTGTGGGAACCACTTCCCATTTTAGACCTGCAATCTCCCGATTTTCATAATCCATCATCCAATTTGATACTGGAATTGGGCGCACAGGTGCAAAGCGATCCCAGCGATTATCATAGGAATTCCAGATCTGTCGTTCCCGAAAATGCTGGTCGGGATCTGTCAGATATTCCTGCTCCCAATACGGCCCCAAGATTTCGGCACCTGCATTTCGAAGACGGATAGCACCATCAGTATGATCCCTAAAGTGGTGGGTGAGGAGAACAGTCAACGATCCGTTTTGAAACACTTCATCGAGATAGTCAGCAACTAAACCTGTTCCAGCATTAATTAGGACTGTTCCCTCAGGTCCTTGAATAGCATACACACAGCAACTATCTTGAAACAGGAAAACTCCATCACAAACTTTTTGCCAATTGGATAATCCCATATTATTTCCCTAAATTCCTTAATACAGTTTGGATCAAACTAGCTAGGAGTGGTTGTTATTTATTGAACCAACTTTTAAGTTATAGACAGATATAGGACAGTTACACAAAAACTAACAAGCCTGAACAGCACTATTTAAAATCCAGGCGCCCTTCACTAAAGTTTGTACTTCCTACAACAAGCAATAGCATTAGACAGAAAAAACTAGATTCAGACACATGTCCGAACACCCAAAATTTCCGAAGAAACTTACAATGTATAAGTATTTAAAATTGATAATATACTCCGTAGTATAAACAAGACCAAAGATCATGTCAGTAAACGCATCTGCCTAGTTCAGGACCGCTCGCTGGATCGTCTCTCCCAAATCCAGAACTTGCTATGAGCACAAACAATAGCAAAAAACAAGCACCTGAAGAACATTTCCCCCAACTTATCCCCTACTGTTGGATGCTATTCTATTTCTTCCATAGCTTCTTCGACCCGTCGTTGTTCAATGGGTTCAGATAGCCCCATATGGAAAGCGAGAAACCACATTACAAATACGCCATAGCCCAGAAAAACCAGCTGCCACACCCATAATGATGGCATACCGAAAGGTACCCAAAGCGCTGGTGCATTGGGATCGGAAAAAAGTGAATTACCTATTGTAGCAAACGGACCAAAACCCACCAAGAACCAGATTAATGTCAAAACCCAAGCCAAGTTAATTTTCTTTTTCCGTTCCGGNCTCATACCNGAAACCNCCTGTAAAAACNGGTGTTTCTNTTCTTTTATCCTTATTGTGTCTTCACTATCAGNTGTAAATCTAGAAACTAATATGGTAGTGACCAAGTTGAATAGTATCCCCCAGCCAGCACTGTGAATTGTAAGAGGATATGCCCCCCATGGAACTCCAAANATTCTAAACCAATCTGATGTTTTGTCTGTAAGNGTCACAGCAATCAAGCCAACAATCAAGCCGGCTACGACACCTCGTCTTGTAAAACCCTTGTAATAACAAATACCAATTAAAGCAGGATACATTTGAAATCCATAAGCAACCGCCAACCCGCCTAACATTACAATAGCCTGAGTAGAATTTGCAGCTACGATCAAAGCCGCNCCAGCAACAAGGATAACAAAAATGCGTCCGCTCAATTTCTGCNCATGATCTGAGGCATCCGGTGCAAAATATTTTGCATAAATATCTCGGGTAACCATNGCACTAAATGTGGACATATATGCCGCACCAGTGCTCTGCATAGCAGCCAATGCNCATACNGCCAATAATCCCACTAACCAAGGTGCCGAACCTGAAAGCAAATTAATTAATTGAGGAACAAGNTTTTTGTCATTAGCATTNGCAAATGTACCATTTTTTATGAGCACATGACCGCCGATCCCCTGAAAAATGGTGAATGTAAATAAAATNACACCTATTACAGCGGATGATGCAGCTACTTGTTGCCAGCGAAAAGCCCGGCTGGTTTTATTGGCAAATGCCCACATAGAAAATGCTGGGGAAGACTGGATACCCATTAGCGCAAACATGTAGGTCATACACATAAGGCCTGTCCAAGTACCACCAATTGCCTTTGATCCCGCAGATACAAATTGCATACTGCCGGGAATTGCAATTGTCGATGAATACCCATCAGGCGTCAGATTTTTCCCATTAGNAACATCACTCTTTACAATATCCGCTAACCCAGTCATTAAACCCGACCAGCCATCAGAATAATGAATTGCAATACCTCCGAGAACAATTATACCCAGGGCCAGCAAAACACATTGGGCACAATCCACATAAGCTACAGAGCGCAACCCGCCTGATGCCACATATATCACGACGATCGCCGATAGNGCAAACATGCCAAAATTGACGCTNACTAACCCATCGGTGAGGACATAAAATAAATCGCCTGAAGCTCTNAGCTGTACACCTAAATAGGGGACACTAAATAGGAACGCAACCAGTACTGTNAGTANCCGAATGGCATCACCACCATAGTAGTCACTATACATCTCACCAGGCGTAATATACTTGTATGCTTTACCTAAAACCCATTGGCGGCGTAAAAACAAAACACCGGTGAAAGGAATTGTCAATGCNTAAAAGGATGCAAATGCATAAGGCAAACCATCATTGAATATTTTACCCGGNTGCCCTACAAAGGTCCAGCCGCTGAAACTAGTAGCTGTCGCCGCCAATATAAAAACCCAAATANTTATGGATCGCCCCGCGAGAAAATANTCGGTAGACGTCTTGGATTTCTGGGCACCCTTGATACCCCAAAAAAGNCAATAGATCCAATAAACTCCAACGAAACCAATTAGCCAAGAAATTTTCGCATCCATAATNGNTTACCCCTCCGTAACTATNATATTAAGAAAGGAGTNACAAGAAGAAGTGCTTTCTTAAATGGANAAATATGCCTTGATAAACACAACGTCNTTACCAATAAACTAACCAAATAATTNTTGCGGATAAACACTTTTATCAACAGGTTTTTGAATTTCGCCCACGACATAAGCTTTATNCGCTTNGTAGGTCACGTCAAACCAAGGAGCATTAGATCCATACATCAATCACAACCCATAGTAAAGAAATGAGANCCGCTTATNAAAATAGATGATGACCTCTCATACAATCNAAAATGCNATCCATGTAGCGACATAGATTAAACTTTAATCGCTCATCTTCCCCACTGAGATCTTTCCTCTCTTCGTTTCTGATAATAATTTTCCAGTTTTTCTATTTGCNCCACTGTCAGAACCNGTTTNAGATCAGATTTCAATTCATTATTAATGCCCACCATTTTTTCTTGGAGTGCTTCCCAATCCATAAANCCACCAGGTTCCAAAGCTAATTCATCAGCCTTCTTTCTTGCTTTTATTGCCGAATCAACCGCTTTTTGGTAGAGAGAACGCGCTTTCATCAGCGTTTCATTATCAACTTTAATTGTAAAAGTCAATTCTGCCCACGAGTCCTTCATCATAGACTGAGAAGAACCNGCCTCACTGCGAGCTCGAAACCTTCTTATATCCTCTTCACTGAAATCACCGAATCCACCTTGACGTTGGTCAGGCCTATTTTGCCGCTGNGCTTCGGTTGTTTCCNCTATAAGGAAAGCTCCAATAACAATGGTTGCTAAAGTCATAAGTGCTACCAACAAACTGCGCTTCATCTTCAGTNCNCTTGCTCNTAAACATATTAATTTTTGNTAACTAAGANAGNNCAAGCAATACTTTATGAGATACAAAATATACGAAANCGCAATATAGCATAGAATNATCAATTTAGCAAACATCTAGTAAAGTTTAGACTNAAAAGTGTGNGCGTATATAACCAATGTTGANTCTAAACATATGAAANTTTTCGCTGAGTAATAACAGTTNAATATGCGAATCAGCANGGNATCAGCTACAAACCGATTNGGAGACAAATCAGCNTTAATCAAAATTGGAATGAGTCATTTGATAGAATCGGTTTGTGTNAAAGTTGATTGAAGTATGTACACAATANAGGACCAAAACGTCAACGTAAATCTTTAACTATGACCTCGGCAGTCCGACGTCCTGAAACCATGGCACCGTGGACAGAGGGCGTATCACGATGATCTCCGCAAACATATAAACCGGNCTCCAATTTNATAGGACGTTGTGGTGGTGTCAGTGCAGGAGGATGTACTTGTGGNAGTGCATGCTGAATTCGATATGTACGTAAATGTTGCCAATACCGAACATCTAACCCAAACCATTCAGACAGATGTTCCCTNACTGACTCCTCAAGCACTTTATCATCCTGATCAGGATTCCCCAGTACAGTTACTGATATTAACGCAGAATTTCCAGCAGAATAAGTTGGGGAAACGACACTTGGTACACACAGATTATTGATCACCCCTTGATTTTCTCCGTTAAGGATCAGAACAGGTTCACTGACAGGNGATTTATCGGCGGCAAAATAGAGGCAGGTGGCAGATCTCCCATTTACTTCTGGGAACCCATCAATCANTTTTGCTGATCGGTGGCCTTCTGTGGCAACAACGACTGCATTGGCGCTAAGTACTTCTCCACAAGATAATTCGACAGTATGAGGCTTGACAGTACGGACGGNCGNCTGTGTTTGTATGGCGTCGCTTGGAATATGGCTAGCAAGCTGTTTGGGNATTTGCCCCATACCCTGTTCTGGTATCACACGGTATNCCCAGTCGAAAACATTCTGAATGTAAATTCCAGCATTCTNCTNGATGTTTCAAGGGATCTATCGAGAAAAANCCCGCCAAAAAAGGGCTTGAAAAATCGATNAATCATACCATCTGAGAATCCCATTTCTTTGATNGCTAAAAGGGTTGAGGTTTCTGGNTGCTCAAATAGACTGTCCAGTGTTCCAGAAGTGGTTTTGCGGCGCAACCTTGAGATCCGGATTTTATCATTCAATGTACCAATTGGTGAAAACACGGTTTTGAGNGCTGAAAATGGCTGTCGCCATGGATCGGTAATCCGATGGAATNTNCCCTNGAACCAAATTAATGCTCCTGGATAAAATCTACGGAGTTTTAGTGCTTCATAGTCAAGCATCCTCCGACATTCGGGATAAGCAGATAACAACACTTGAAAGCCTCGATCAAGCAAAAAACCATCAACAACATCAGTTTGAACCCGGCCACCAATTTGNTCATCAGCTTCAAGAATCTTGAAAGGGATATGACTCTTCTGCAATTCGATNCCGCAGCAGAGACCGGCAAGCCCACCACCAACAATGAGAACTTNAGGATCTGNGACCTTCATTTCAATAACGTCATCCTCGTAGGCACAATAAAANTAATTAGCCACAAATTNGCAGGATAAACTACCATNATTACATCTTTTCTAGCTACGCNATGCTGNCATACCACGATAACNAAGGGAATNAGGNATAANAGTATCCCACNTCACCACAATTGGGAATAGTTGTGTTTCGACNGNAATTAAAGGTGAAATGGCCTTAAATTTCCATAGCCATTGAAAGCCGAAGCATNCTCAAACATTTTCTTAGAGTCANAGTNACTACTCTTAACCATCATCTTCCCATCATGAAACGCAATGAACTTTCGAGCTCTGGATGTCGAAANTCATAGCCNGTTTGTACTAAACANGATGGTTCAATCTTAGCACTCGACAGAAGTAACGCATCAGCCATTTCACCAAGCAATGCTCGTACTCCAAAGCTTGGTATGGGAAACCTATTCATTGGAAAAGGTCGACCAAGAACCTTGTTTAAAGTCTTTGTATATTCNCTATTTCTTACTGGTCTCGGTGAAACNACATTAACTGGACCACTAAGACCTTCGTTGGTTAAANCATGATGGATTACTCCGATCACATCATCNAGACCAATCCAACTCATGTACTGCCGCCCCAGGACACTTAAGTTCCCCGCTATTCCCAATCGAAACGGGAGTAACATCCTAGCAAGTGCTCCACCNGCTGGGGTCAGCACAACACCAAAACGCAGATTGACAACCCGAATGTTTTTTTTTGCAGACTCGGTTTCCTTTTCCCAAGCTTCGCACACTTCAGATAAAAAACCAGAACCGGGCTGACTATCTTCATTTAGAATCTCATCTCCTCGGTCACCATAAAACCCGATAGCNGAAGCAGAAAGTAGCACTTTGGGTGGCACTTGAAGGTTNGTGATTGTTTGAGAAATCAGCTTAGTNCCCTCAATTCGGCTATCCAGAATCCGCTTCTTTTTCCTNGCATTCCACCTGCCGCTAGCGATNGGCTCNCCNGCCAAGTGGACTATGGCATCAATTCCTTCAAGGTTTTCTTTATCAATATTGCCTGNTAAAGGATTCCAGTGNANTTCATCAACCAACTGAGAAGCAGNTCCNGTNATGCNNAATCCTCTAGTCTCCGACCTGACCAACCGCTTGACTTCATGACCACCGGNAGTCANAAATGGTANGAGTGCTGAACCNACCAAGCCAGTCGAACCAGTAATTGCAATTTTCATTTTTTCTCCTTTGTGCTGCTGATGCTGCATAATGTCTCGTTTTGTAATCTCATGGCGATAATCAAACATTCGATTCAGTTTTTTCTGTATCGACTTACCTGCCATTGCTTCACCCATCCNNCCCATTGGCAAAGCATATTCAATTNGGTCTTCAAGATAGCATGCCGATNCTCCATCAGGTTCTACCAAATGCATGTGCTCCCATTTAGCAAACGGCCCCGACACTTGNAAATCACAGAATTGTTTCCCATGAATGTAGTTTCGNTGTTCGGCCACCCACTGAATAGGAAACGGTGTAGAAACTTTCATTACAAGCTGATCNCCATCCTTNATNCCACCANTATTTCNNATTATTTGAACGGTTTCCCAAGGTGGAGTCAGTCGTTGAAATGCTCCCGAGCGGGCGTGCCAATC
Organism: Candidatus Poribacteria bacterium; assembly: GCA_002729415.1. Lineage (GTDB taxonomy): Bacteria > Poribacteria > WGA-4E > WGA-4E > UBA9662 > UBA9662. The sequence continues at coordinate 20,042 of PBXZ01000150.1, forward strand.
GAAAACCTCTTCTGANGGAGCTTCTATTCGCGAACGCCAAACNAAAATCTCAGATTTCATACGCGGATTTTCCCAGAGATAATGACGTGTCTCACTAAATTGGTCACAAGCAACACCTGTTAGTTCTTTAAAANCAAAGGAAGAAACCTAATTTGATCTATAGCAATTAATCTTCATTGGCAGACTTATGCGATTGGCAGACTTATGCNAAATCTACGAACTAAACGGCACAAAATNAATACAATCAACCGAAAAGATGCCATTATACCTAAAGTNANCGTANACTNCTACNGTTCCCTATATAAATAAGGTTTTGGNGAGAAAAACAACTAACNTATGAACTTGCAGTTGCTTATTTTTTGCTTTTTATCTAGGGGAAGAAGTAACCTTTAANTNTGTCATATTTCTGTTTTAAAGCTTAAGATAATTAAAGACGCCATAAACTTTAAATAGCAAGTAGATAATAACACCNGATNAGATGCTAATCAAAATATACTTTCTTCTCAACTCANNATAAAAATAACAGTNGCTGCTTCCCTTCAGAGTGAAGNANTTTTTAAAATNATAGTGGNTATCTNTCAATGGTGCAAACTAATAAANTGCANNATNGNAGNATAAAAAGAGTTTGAAATTTATATCGGAAAATTCTCCCNACAAAATTAANGTTGANATGTCGAAGAAAGTAGGATCCAAATTTTGTCTGNAGAGTCCAATGTATTTGCCATCATTTGGATTTAACTTAACNTATTTAATNCGCAACTAAAGTTGGAAATGCTAGNCCAGTGACACGATGCGAATCAGNTTCAAAAAGGAATAATTGCAGAAAGCCTGTCAACATNTCTCCGACCATATCGTTACACTTTCCGGTTAATAACGAGATTAACTAAAGCTTAATTTTAGCTGAATAATNGAATCAACTTCGATACTCAATTAATCGAACAGATATAGAATAATAGCGTAAGTACATGAACGAACATTTAGATACTGNCCTCNAACTCATTCGAATNCAAGANGAAACTTNNGTGAATCNAGATAACTACTCAGTTTTTATTTAAAACAAAAAACATATGAAAAAAAAATCCTACGGNAATGCCTTTATAGTTTCATGTACTTTACATTTAGTTGGATTGCTACTTGGNACTTTGTACGTTGTGAAAAANGAAATCTATGAAAATGATCCGATACNAATTAATATTANTCAAGCGACAAAAACCAATCCCAAACGCCGCCTTGAAAGACGTCNTAAAAGCCAAANTGAGCTGAAGCNGAGTGTGCCCAAGCCCCTGCCAATGAGGTCTCGAATCAACGTGNTTACAACAGCAGCTCAATTACCANTGAACAACGCTTTTTATACTTTACCAACAAGTAACACGTCNAGCTTTGTTGATCAAAACAGNTTTTCACCGAGAAGCGTCCATAATGCAAAGGTAGAGCGGAAAACTTNATTAAATGTGCGGAGTGTCAATATNTTTTCAAAAATGCCAAAAATTTCAATGAAACCGATAGGAGAATCGATTCTATCNAAGATTACTACAAATCAAAACCCTATTGAAATGATTCCCGCAAATTTGGATCANCAGTCNCNTNNCCCATACAATATTACTCAATCACCACGGTTCCTNAAACAGCACCCNGTAAAATATCCAGAATTAGCCCGACAAGCNAATAAAGAAGGCATTGTTGTTCTTGAAGCAGGAATTGGTATCGATGGAATAGCNAGGGATATTATTTTAATACAGGGGCTAGGGTTTGGTTGCAATCAAGAAGCGATTAGAGCCCTAACAATGTCACNTTTTATTCCTGCTAAGAGNGGGAATACTCCCGTTCTCTCCCGAATTCAAATCCCATATCGTTTTCAGCTTAAAATTTGATCGACTAATATCTTCAATAAATATAATTAATCCTAGTAATGATGCAACATTTTTCTACTATGCCGTGGTCCTACAATTTAATTAAATTGCGAGTCTCCAGCACAATGAAGATAGACCTAACCTCGGTTTGTTTTGTGTTAGTTACAGTAACCATCTTTACTTGCTTTTGTATTCCCGCTTTTAGTGGTGAAATACAAGGAACGATATTTAGTGGTGAGAGTAGCAACAAACTAAGTAGCGTGAAGGTACAATTGCTTGAAACCAAACAGAAAGATATAACTGATAAAGACGGAAATTTTGCCTTTGGAGGGCTTCAACCCGGTGACTATACGCTGGTAGTAACAGCACTTGGATATCGCACAACGACAATAGAAAATATGGTAATTTTCGATGAGCAAGTGAAGGAAACCAAGATCAATTTAGAAAAAATTGAATTCCTGTTTGATGAAATCTTGGTCGTCGGTCGAGCTCTGCCCAAAGCAATCAGCCGTCAAAGCCTGCAAGGACTTGAGATTAAACGACTACCAGGTGCCATGGGAGATGCCTTAAAAGCAATCCAATCATTGCCCGGGATTAGAGCAGCAAACGACTTTAGTGGTCAGCTTTTCGTTCGNGGTGGTGGACCGGAAGATAATACTATTTATTTCGATCGCTTTCCNCTTGAAGAAGCNTACCANTTTGGNGGGTTAGTTTCCACAGTAAGCTCGGAAATCTTNAATCGTATTGATGTCTACGCCGGTGGTTTTGGAGCCGAATATGGTCGTGATGCACAGGCAGTTGTTGATGTCTATTCGCGTCAGGGAAACAGGAGAAAAATCAGCAGCAATTTTAATGTTAACTTCCTATATTCGGAAGGGTTGGTTGAAGGACCAATTGGCGACCGTGGATCCTGGTATTTGGCTGGCAGGCGCAGTTATGCTGATGTTGTGTACAATCTGCTGCCAATTCCGAAGACTGATGTAATCACGGCACTTCCACGCTTTTGGGATTACCAAACCAAGCTTAGCTACGACATTAACGAAATGTTTCAACTTGATTTGAATGCGTTCGCTTCAGATGATTTCGCCCAACTCAAGCTAGGTAAGGATAAGCCCGATGATGACTTGTCGGGAGCTTTTTATTTGAAAAACTCATTTCATTTGCAAGGCATTCATCTTCGGTCCATTTTAACTCCGAATCTCAAGTACGACCTCAACATTTCGCACTCTAAACGGCTGATAAACTTCAAGATTGGTAAAGGATTCTATCTGCGAATACAACCCAATGATATTGATNTTAGACACGACTTGACATATAAAATTACCCCTAATTTTCAAATTGAGTCAGGTCTTAACAACAATATTGGACGAACAGTGGTGCAGACCTTCTTTCCCAGACCACCGGAAGAAGGACAGCCCAACTTCGATTTTAGGTTATCAGAGAAAGTTAAGTCTGATCAGAGAAATAAAGGGTATGAAGTCGAAGGTTATTTACAAGGACGGTTTCAACTCTCAGAATTTTTCTCCACAACCCTTGGAATGCGATTTGATTACGCACGCGATTTAACCGGACAAATTGCTATTCAACCCAGAACCAGTTTCAACCTGTTGCTTCCTCTGGGATCAGAGATTCGTTTTGCTTATGGACGCTATATGCAGTCACCGCAACCTTGGCAGGCATATCCACCGAGTGGGAACCCTAACCTGGACGAAAGTGAAGCCAACCACTTTGTTCTTGAAATTGAGCGAGCAATTGGATTATCTACTGAATTCAAATTCGCCACCTATTACAAGCAGTTGAAGGACCAAGTTGAGTCTGTTCCAGATCAGGATCCNGGGTACCTTAATTTGGGAACAGGATACGCACGAGGTTCAGAAATTCTCTTGCAGCACCGCCAAGGAAGCCGGCTTTTCGGTTGGATCAGCTATGCCAATTCAGTTTCCAAAAGACGTGATTCCCCTAATCAGCCATACCGATTTTACGATTATGACCAAACTCATGTGGCGACAATAACAGCTAGCTATAAAATCAGCAAAACTTGGGAGATTGGTGCGAAGTGGCAATACGCAACTGGAAATCCTTATACCCCCTTGACATGTGAAGAGGATGTCAATCAACCTTGTGCCGAACAAGTATTTAATAATAATAGATGGAGACAGATCCCAACTTACGGAGAGATAAATTCTTTCAGATACGATCCGTTCCATCGGCTTGATATACGAATCAATAAAGACTTCATATTCAGTAGCTGGAAAATGAGCTTATATCTGGAATTGTTAAATGCCTACAACCGAAAAAATATTTTAACTTTTAATTACGATGAGAATTATGCCAGAGATGAAAGAGGAGAAGTAATCAAAGATATAATTAGGCAACTCCCAATAGTTCCGTATATTGGTATAAAGTCAGAATTCTAATTTTTCCCACTTTTTCCTTGGCTAACTAAGCGCGCTGCCTGTTTAGCGAGTCGTTGCGTCTCTTCAATTCGTTTAACTAACGATTTATTGGTGAAAGCTATTTTGGCCAGAAACCGCATTTGGTCACCATTATCCAATAATTCGGCACCAACCGTGGTCTGCAATCCAGTATCAGCGGTATGCAGAAAACTGCCTGACACGCCACGTCGATCAAACTGCAGAATAAACGACAAATCCCCCTTGGCTATCTTGGGTGAGAATTCTTTTTCCAAACCACCGAAAAACCCAGTACTGCTTTCTGTCCCATAGCGATCATTGCCAATTCCAAAATGCACACCAACAATGTGAATTTTCGGCAAGTTTAGTTTTTTGCTGAAGGAAAAAAACATCGATCGATGTTTTTTAATGTTATTCAGATCTTTGACACCAATCGACAAGTGAGGTGATAGATCCTGCTCTTTTAAGAGTTGCAACTTTAAATGGCCGAGTAGCGCACTTTCATCACCAATCCGCAGAGTTTTCTGGTGATTGATCCCGATTTCAATCCAGTTAAACAAGCCGAAGTCAAAGTCCAAAATTGTTTCCTGATGCGAAAAATCGTTATCTCGTCCAAAGAGAAAACTCGTACCGGCTTCAAAGATGCCATGTTCGATTATATCAGCAATTGGTATCTTAACTTGTCTTGGTTGGTCAGCAAAAACAGATATCGTCTGAAAACATAACAAGAGATAGCAAACGAATCGTATTTTCCAAGATGACAGATTGTCTTTAAACTTGGCGATCCTGAGTCTGAATTCCATCAGCAGTTCCAACAATTACCCGATCAACCCGACCTACGAACAAACCATTCTCTACTACACCTGGAATTCCGTTAATTTCAACCTCAGTTTGGTTGGGATCGAAGATTTNATCAAAGTAGCAATCCAAAATGAAGTTACCATTGTCACTCAGAAACGTCTGATCGTTGACNTGACGCAAAACTGATTTTTGACAAATTCGGTTAAGCGCTATCTGAGTGGATTCCCAACCGAACTGGACAACTTCAACCGGCAAGGGTGATTTTGTTCCCAAGTAATCAACAACTTTGCTATCATCAGCAACAATAATCAGGCNATTTGAAGCGTGGGCGATAATTTTCTCCCGAACTAGGGCTCCGCCCAAACCTTTGATCANATTAAGNTTTGGATCGACTTCATCCGCCCCGTCAATCGTAAGATCGATGACCGGGTTTTCCGTTACTGTCGATAGTTGAATTCTTTGTTCTCTAGCAATCTGACTGGTTTGTTCCGAAGTTGGAATACCAATAATCTCAAGACCTAATCTAACCATTTGACCTAGTTTCAACAAAGCATAGTAAATTGTTGATCCAGTTCCCAACCCAACAATCATCCCTGATTGNACTTCTTCGACCGCTTTCTCAGCCGCAAGCTCTTTTAAACGTTCTTTTTCCATAATAAAAAAAGCTCATGCTCCTAATAACCAAGTAAAGCATGAGCTTTCTGAATTCCGNGTTTTTATTGTTGTTTGATGTCTCCCCAGACAGTTGTCAGTTTGCCTTGCGGTTCAGCAGCCAAAAACACCTCCATGCCTTCCTGTATCCCTACAATTTCGTCCTCATCCAAAGTGCGTAAAAAAACGACCACGTCGTCCATTACACCCGCGTAGGTTTCCCCTCCTGATCCACCAATACGGTATTCCGNAATTTTCCCATCAGTCTCTTNGTAGTCTGCGTCTTTTACCTCCTTGCCATCAANATAAATTCGAAACTTCTTTTTATCTGAAGTCAAGGCGATATTGTACCATTTACCCTCTTTAATTAACCCGCCATCGGTCTGACACATAACTGTCCAACCACCACCAACCATNCCCCGCCAAGAGATAAGCCCTGAATCCTTGTTTATAAATAAGGTNTTGTGTCCGGAACCANNGGGCAGACTACGCCAAATGTGTTCCCAAGCAGAGCCCTCAAAATTAGGCTTGATCCAAGCCGAAAGAGAAAACTCTTCNATAAAAATATCACCATTCAGTGAATCAGATGGAGTAATGCCAATCCATGCGTTCGGCTCCAAGTCGACGGCTTTTGCACCAAACTTTCCGTTAACCCACTTCGACTTCCCCTGAATTTCTCCGTGATTATCATTTCCGGAGCTATCCTTTGTGTCCCCATCCAAGGGATAGTATAGAACCAGAGATTTATCATCTGCGGACCAAACAGAAACCGAAATTAATAGTAANATCATCAAACTCAACGAAATNAGCTTTAAACCTCGNNAAACCCAAGANTTNATCATGACATAGCCTCCCTAATATAATTTTAAGTTTTCAAAGCACNCAATATGCTATCAGGCAATTCACTTTAATGGATCAAGTCATATTTTTGACTTGATAANATATTGGGTNCGATCNTAAATTATCAAATTAAATCAGAGACGTTTTAAATTTNCCCAAGTTGAAGCTAGCTTAGCTACCGTACCAATTGAATCTNTTTGGATCTTGGGAGATCGNCCCTTCTTCNATCNCTCCAGAGAAAACANCTGCGTCNTCNATCAGACCAGATANNCTTAATTGTCGTGTAGTCNTAAAAANCTACATTCTGGATCNGATAANTTGCTCTAGAATNCAATACAAAACATTAAANCGGCGAATTNTAACATGAAACCTAAAAATTGTCAATTTNNAGCNATGAAACTACACACNACACTTCATAAGCGACGTCCGGCTAATTGGGAATCTAGANGCTTTCAAGAACCTTTTTCTTTGGACTACCATGCAAACTGGTGATAAAATTCTAATATGCAAAACATCTTAATCGTTGACGACGACGAAAAGATTTGTTGGGCCTTTGAGCAGTTTCTGACAGATGAGGGTTATAATCCAATTATTGCCAATAATGCTGAGGAAGGGTTACGCCAAATCGAGAGTAAACGTCCGGATCTTGTGATGCTTGATATTCGATTGCCAGGTATNAGTGGTCTTGATGCATTGCAAGAGATAAAGAAAATCGACCCACAAATTCAAATTGTAATCATGACAGCTTANGACAATGTGGAAACGACAATTACGGCGATGCGCCTTCGAGCCTTTGATTTCCTNCCCAAACCGATTGANCTAGATCAAGTAAAAGCCATTTTGAATCGCGTTAACCGACTTAAAACTGTNCGCAAAGAATTGGCGCCAGATATAGAAGAACAGACAGACCAGACACCAAAATTCCAGTTGGTTGGTAAGAGTCCACAGATGCTGGAAGTCTACAAAATGATTGGGATCATGGCTAGTAACAATGAGCTCGTTCTGATTGAAGGTGGAAATGGAACAGGGAAAGAACTGGTTGCCCGTGCCATCCATCACAACAGTCTCCGGCAGGATGACCGTTTCGTGGCAGTGAACTGTGGGGCTATTCCCGATCCATTACTCGAAAGCGAACTATTTGGCTATGTACCCGGNGCGTTTACTGGTGCGAGTACCCAAGGAAAACCAGGAAAGTTTGAATTGGCAGATGGAGGCACGATCTTCCTCGACGAAGTTAGTAATATGTCAGCCTCTTTGCAGGTAAAACTGCAAAGAACATTACAGGAAGGAGAAATTGAACGTCTTGGCGGAACGGAAACAATAAAGATAAACACACGAATTATAGCGGCCACAAACCAAAATTTATCAAAAACTGTCCTGCGAGGAGATTTTCGAGAAGATCTATACTACCGNTTCAACCGNGTGCTTATAAAATTGCCACTGCTCAGAGATCGAGTTGATGATATACCTCTGTTGATCGAACACTTTCTAAAACAGATCAACCGTGAAGCAAATCAAAATATTCGAGGTGTCTCGTCTGAAACCATGCTACTTTTGCAAAATTACGGATGGCCTGGCAATGTCCGTGAACTAGAAAATGCTGTCAAAAGCGCCGTTGTCCTTTCAAGATCAGACGTTATTTTGCCGGAACATCTANCAAAAGAGATACAANATCCAGCATCAACGAATGNTCTNCAGATGGANCTGAAATCCACTCTNCTCNCNGTTGTTAAGCAGGCAATNGAACTCAAAAAAGACTCACTTTATGATGAACTGATCAATNNNCTCGATGCTGAACTCATTCCAACTGNAATCAATGCTTGTAACCAGAACCAGACCCAAGCGGCAAAACTCCTTGGTATAAGCCGAACAACATTGATTCAAAANCTTAAGAAAGGGGGCTAACTTTGAGACGANTAGCTCTTTACTGNATAATCTATTCTATAACCTTCCCAGTTATAGCTGAGGAAACCGAAACTTTCCTACGAGAAAAACTGGAGATTAAGGGATTTGGNAGTCCAATTGTAAAGCTGACCCAAGTCCATAANGAATTCGACCTGATGATAGGGGCNCGTGGTGCAGTACTCCTAAATAGGGCTTTAGCTATAGGCATTGGCGGTTATAGNCTAGCATCATCAATTCATGTTTCGGATCCTCAAAGTAATTTTGANATGGAATACGCCGGGCTAATTTTAGAANTCGTGTTTCCTTCCGATAAGCTTGTCCACTTATCTGCCAGCACACTCATTGGATGGGGAANTCTAAACAACGCAGCTAANCGCAACTGGATGACCTACGACCCGTATTACGATGATAGNCNCTATTATGCAAATTATAATCTGGTCGACGACAGTTTCATGGTTATTGAACCCGAACTCGATTTTGAACTAAATATGACAACCTTTTTTCGGCTTGGCCTGGGTATCAGCTATCGCTACATAAGCGGAGTCGGCCTCATGCCACTTACAAATGCCGACCTAAAAGGTCTGGCTACTGTTTTCACATTCAAAGTTGGAAAATTTTGAGGATACAAAAGCAATTGACGAAATATATTGCCTTGCGATACAATCCGGAAACTGGATGTCATAAGGAAACTGTTCTCGTTGATCCAGGTAACATCCAAGATAGCAACTCGTATCTCGTCGAATGAAGCATCTTTGAACTACAATCCAAGAATCTATCATCACCAAGTATATGGAGACTATTGACGCAGATCCAAAGCATGCGGGTGCATACTTTGATTTAGGAACCATTCATTACAATCAAGGGAAATTTAATCATACTATTATGTTCTACAAAAAGGCAATTCTCATTGCCCCTGATTATGTGGAAGTTCATCTGAATTTAGGCGCAGTCTATAGAACTCAGGGAAGCTACGAAGATGCCATTGNAGAATATTAAAGAAGCTATTCGTATTGATCCTAACGACGCAATGACACATTATAATTTAGGCGAGATTGATCAAGCAATCTTCCAGTTCAAAGAAGTTGTTCGTATTATCCCTCAAGACGCAGAGGTACATAATATCCTCGCTTGTTTATTTTCTGTTAATAACCAAGAATCTCTTGCTATAGAATCACTAGAGAAATGCCATCCAATTGGATATGAACTTTCGTGAAAGTGCAAAAACAAACGTCATTTTTATGATATACGAAAGAATTCCAAGTTTCAGGAATTGATCCAATAAGGCATCTTAAATGTAAGTTGAACGTATCATATAAATGATACTGAAAGGAACTTGCGAATGTCCCCTGAACTTATCGCAGATTACCAATGTATTATCGGAGAAAATCCACTTTGGCATCCGATTGAAAACCAACTTTACTGGCTCGATATTCCCAACGGGCGACTTTTTCGTTACAATCCCAGAACAGGAGAACATGAAAATTTCTATACTCATGGCGAGGAAGTTGGTGGGTTTACCTTTCAACCTGATGGTTCACTTCTTCTTTTCATGTCCCGCGGGGCGATTGCAATCTGGAAGGATAGTAAATTGACTTCGGTTATCGATGAAATTGAAGGTGAACTTGAATCTAGGTTTAACGATGTTATCGCTGATCCTGTTGGGAGAGTTTTCTGTGGTACGATGCCACAGGAATCACAACCCGGTAAGCTTTATCGGCTTGACCTGGACGGATCAATTACTGAAATTCTCGACGGTATTACCTGTTCTAATGGGTTGGGATTCACCCCAGATCTCAAGCAACTGTATTACACCGATTCCATGAAACATGAAATCTACCTTTTTGACTACAACCAAGGAACAGGATCCATTTCCAACCAGCGTGTATTTGTTACCATCCCAGAGAACGACGGCGTTCCAGATGGTATGACCGTTGATGCTGAAGGATATATTTGGTCCGCCCATTGGGACGGCGGTTGTCTCGTAAGATTTGACCCATTTGGTAATGAGGAACGGAGAATTGAGTTTCCGGCAAAAAAGGTTTCAAGTCTTTCTTTTGGTGGTGAAGATTTGACGGACATTTACGTGACAACTGCAGGCGGAGACAACAAATCTGAAGAAGGAGCTGGCGCGGGAGCGCTGTTTCGGTTAAACCTTGGTATTCAAGGAGTATCTGAATTTTCATCACAAATCGATGTTTAGCCTACGAAGCAAAAAAATGGGGTTTGGGAACACTCAGGGGCGATTGCTCTCTTGGATTACCTTAATCCTGATTCTCGTCAACAGCTGTTCCAGCACCAAGATTCTTAATATCAAAAATAACGTCGACGAATTCAAGAATCAAAAAGTAACGCTACACGGAGAAGTCATAGAAACACTATCAATACCGTTTGTACGAACTGGAGTGTACCAACTTGATGATGGAAGCGACCGGATCTGGGTTTTATCTGCCAAGAACATACCGGAACGTGGTAATCAGGTTATGGTAACCGGCACTGTTACTGTTGGAGTTGAACTTGGCGGCAAACGGTTTGGTGTGATAATCAAGGAAACAGGTAAAGAATGAATTTTAGTTTTTAACATTTTCAAAATATAAAAAAAACAGGGCAAAATGTACAGGAATATTATTATTTATCTCGCACTTTTTTTGCGTTTGACATACGTTGATGCAATTCTCCCAACGTTAAGTATAGATCGAGTTGAAGGCAATAGTGGTAAAGTGACGATTTACTACACTGCTACCGATCCAACTGAAAAAGTACTCAATCCTATTAATTATGAATATAGCGTAGATCATGGAGTAAGTTGGATTAAAATCGATAAAAGTGCCATCAGTGCAAGCCTATCAGATGGAAATAATAACTCAGCTATCTCTTGGGATACCCGACCCCAAATTGGAGAACAGTCTGTTACCTCTATTTTATTTCGGATGCGTGTTTATGACCCCGAGATCATCAGCGATTGGCAGGCCGTTACTCCCATGTTAACACCACGACATGGGTTAGCTACTGTTGTAACCGATAACAAACTGTACGCCATCGGAGGATTTAATGGACATAGACAGGTTGCCTCTCTGGAACTATATAATCCAACAAACGATACATGGGAAAAAGCGGCATCTATGGACCAAGCTAGGCAATATCTTTCTGCGGAAGTGGTGAACGGTAAAATCTATGCCATCGGTGGATATGGTAAAGCTAGTTATCTGACCACGGTTGAAGCCTACGATCCGGTAACCGACACGTGGCAGACAATGGCTCCTATGCCAACTTCTCGCCATGTTTTTGCAACTGCCGTGGTGGGGAATTTGATCTATGCAATTGGCGGGCACAACGGAAAAAACCTAGCTACGGTTGAAGTTTATGATACCGAGACAAACAGTTGGAAAAATTCAGCCAGTATGCCAACACCTCGTTACGGTTTAGTTGCGGCTGCGGTTGGTGATAAGATTTATACTTTTGGTGGCCAAGGTCAAAAACCGTTATCAAGCTTTGAGATCTTTGATACTAAAGAAGGCCAATGGTCTACCGGTCCCAACATGCCGACTGCTCGCTATGCTTTTGCTGCTGCAATCGATGAAGAGTTGTCGAAGATCTATATAGTCGGTGGAACTGGTGGAGAAGATAAAGTTGAAGCCTATAATACCAAAAATGGTGAATGGGAAATCTCAGCCACGATTAACCAGACCAGATCCCATTTGGGAGCCGGTATTATCACTAATGTGAACCAACTTTACGCTGTTGGTGGTGTTAACGACCAACCGTTGTCCATTGTCGAAGCGCTTCCTCTTGTACGTTACTCAACATTTTCGGTTTCTCCTGCGTTTCCAGTTTATAACCATATCCAAGCTGAAATCATTTCGCCAACGGCGAGTAGTTACAATCAGGGGATTATTTCAATTCAAGGGACCGCTAACACGGAGAAATTGCAGGGCTGGATACTCGATATCGCCCCCAGCATAAATCCAACAGAAGGTTACTTATTAATTAATAGCGGGACAAGTAGTGTCTTGGGTAGTGAACTGGCGAAGTTCGATACACTGGGACAACCCGATTCCGCACACACAATTCGGCTTCGCGTCACTGATGTAATGGCTAAGACAGCTGAAACGAATGTCATTGTCAGAGTTGACAACTCGATATTGCCGAAGCCAAAACTGAAAATTTCGACCAATGAGGGCGTGGACGGTTTTGCTAGAAGCAATGTTTCAATTTTCGTAACAGGTAAAGCATATCCTGGAAATCTTATTTCCAGAGCTGAGGTCATCGGTGGTGCAGAGATGGCAAATGTGACTGATCTCATTGATATCGATAAGTCGGGTGTTATTTCCGGTGAAATACCCGGCGTTAACGTTGGTAAAATTACTCACCTGAGCGTGCGTATTATGGTAAAAAGCCGTTCAGGTAATCAGGCGGAGTCTGTATCGAATCGGCTTATAATCGATAACAATCCACCAAAAATTGCTATTATATCGCCTGCTAATGGTGCAAATCTTAACACCAACTCGATTCAAGTGGTTGGCACAGCCTCAGACAGTTTATCTGGACTTGTAAGGGTTGAAATCGATGTCGGCTCTGGCTGGACAGAGGTAGAAACGAATAAATCGAACTGGGTATATCAACTCAAAATTCTACCAGAGAATCAGCAATTGCTGATTCGGGCAAGAGCTCTAGACAAAGCTGAGAATATGACAACTACAGCTCCGATATACGTTAGTAATATCAACTCGCGTCCGCATGTCAACATTCTGCATCCAACTGAAGGAACAAATCTCTTGGGAAAAATCTTGGTAACAGGAACCATAGAGGGAAATAACTTGAGTTGGGTGTTGGAGTATGCTCCCGGTCAACACGCACAAGATGGATTTGAGGAAATCGATCGGGGAACAGAGGCCAAAGGATACGATCAACAAATCGCTACGTGGGATGTTTCTGTCCTTCCGGATGGGCAATACACTTTACGATTAACGGTGAAAAACTCTTTGACTACCATCACCGTTACACGTCACAATCTCATTCGTGCTCCCTAGTGTGGCGCGCTAGTACGTGTTTAACAAAATCTTGGAATAGTGGATGGGGTGCCAGTGGCTTGGATTGGAACTCGGGATGAAACTGGGCTCCAACCATCCAAGGATGATTTGAAACTTCCGCCATCTCAACCAGAGAATAATTTGGTGAGACCCCACTAAAGCAGAGCCCTTTGGACTCGAGTTGCGCACGATACTCATTATTTAACTCGTATCGGTGCCGATGCCTTTCCATAACGGAGTTAATTCCATAGGCCTCATGCCCCTTGGTGTTTTCTTTAATTATGCATTCATAATGTCCAAGTCGCATCGTTCCTCCCTTATCATCAACCCCCCGTTGTTCTTCCATCAAGTCAATTACCGGATACTTTGTGTTGGGGTTGAATTCAGAGCTGTTTGCTCCATCTAGATTGGCAACGTTTCGTGCAAACTCAATTACCAGACATTGCATGCCAAGGCACAACCCCAAGTATGGAATTAGGTTGACCCGCGCATAGCCAATGGCGACCAACATTCCTTCAATTCCACGAATACCAAATCCACCCGGCACTAATATACCATCTATATTTGTAAAAGCTTCCTCAAGATCAACGCCATCCTCAAGAAGCCCTTCGGAATCAACCCACTTGATACTAACCACAGCCTGGTTAGCAACGCCACCATGTTTGAGCGCCTCTTGAATACTCAAGTAAGTATCGCTACCTTTGACATATTTCCCAACGATAGCAACATTTAGTCGATGTCTCGGGTTTTTAAGAACATGAACCATTTCCTGCCAAGAGCTACCATTGGGGGACTGATCTTTAAGTCCGAATCTTTTAACCACCTGAGTTGCTACACCTTGACGCTCAAAACGTAGCGGAATCTCGTCTACGACTTTAGTATCTCGTCCTTCAATAATCGACTCAACCTCCAGTCCACAAAGCAAAGCAATTTTTTTCCGCAAACCAGGATTAAGTGCACGACTAGTACGACATATTAACAAATCTGGACGAATCCCCAACTCTTGAAGTGTGCGAATACTGTGCTGGGTCGGCTTACTCTTGTTTTCCCCATCAGGGAGAGTATAAATTAAGGAAACGTGGATAAACATCTGATCTTCTGCTTTAATTTCCATTGACATTTGGCGAATTGATTCGACAAACGGTAACATCTCGAAATCACCAATCGTACCACCTATTTCGACGATTAAGACATCTGCCCCACTATCTTCACCAAGATTGTAAATTCGGTTCTTAATCTCTTCAGTTATGTGAGGAATCAGTTGCACTGTTTCACCAAGATAATCCCCTCTTCTTTCCTTGGCGATTACTTCGCTGTAGACTGAACCGGTCGTGAAATTTGAGCGTTGATCTAGATCTATCCCCAAAAATCGCTCGTAGTTACCTAGATCAAGATCAGTCTCTGCTCCATCCTTGGTGACAAAGACCTCTCCATGTTGAAAAGGATCCATCGTGCCTGCGTCGGAATTGATGTATGGATCAATCTTAACTACCATTACACTAAAACCACGATCTATCAGCAATCTCCCGATGGATGCTGTCGTGATTCCCTTGCCAATCCCCGAAATCACACCTCCAGTAATAAAGATGTATTTTGTCATTATGAAGCGAAAGCTCCTTTCTCTAATATTTTCCGGACTCGTTCCAAGTCATTTGGTGTGTCGACACCGATTGCCGGGTATTCTGTTTCTACCACGCTAATTCGGACACCATTCTCCAAGAAACGCAACTGCTCCAAACCTTCTGCCATTTCATAGGGAGTACGATCCCATTTGACAAAATCGATCAGTCGTTGTCTCTTATAAGCGTACAGCCCAAGATGTCGGAAGTTTAGGTTGTGACTCTCTCGGTGTCTTTCCAAACCGCCTGGTATCGGAGCCCGAGAAAAGTACAGTGCATAATCACTCAAATCGGTGACAATTTTTACAACATTTGGATCTAGGTAATCTGCTTCATTATCTATTTTTTGCTTGAGTGTGCTGACTTCAACTGAAGCATCATCGAAGAAAGGTTGAATCAATTGGTTAATCATTTCCGGTTCAATCAAGGGTTCATCACCTTGAATATTTACCACCACCTCACAATTGATATCCTCAATAACTATAGCAATCCGATCTGATCCTGTTTCGGCTTCCGGTGTCATCATAGCCTGCCCACCAAAACCTTCTACCACATTGTATATTCGTTGATCGTCAGTTGCTACAATCACCCGACTGAGTTTCTCTGCACAGATGGACCTTTCATAGACATGCTGGATCATCGGTTTACCAGCAATATCAACTATCGCTTTACCTTCAAACCGTGTCGAAGCGTAACGGGCAGGAATCACAGCAACAACATTCAATAGTTCTTGTCCCAAGCTAGAAATAAAATCCAATTTAACGTAATTATTAAAGCATACTAATCAGATAAATTCAATCATTTATACTAAATAATTCTGGTGATTTGTAAGTGACAATTGTTGGCAATTCAACATTCTCGTAACACGCAAAAATAAAATTCTGGCGTGTGTTAGAAATCAGAACATTTTTCTCTAGCTACATTTTCTTAATATTATGGTAGTATTAATTGGGATTGCTATAGTTAAAAACTTCAAGGGCTTGAATAACAAGGAATTAACATTAGTCATATTCCCAGCGAGATTCAATATCGTTGATTGAATAATTGGGAGAATAAACCAATCACAGTTTATACTGCAAAGGAAAATAACTATGAAATATTGTGCTACGATGTCTACCTTAGTTGTTTTGATTATTAGTTGTTTATCTATACCTGTTTCTGTCATGGGCCAAAAGGTGGTTTTCGAAGAAAATTTTGACGGCTTGAAACTTGGACCAAGCCAAGAAGAGGGTGTCAAGAAAAACAATGTTTGGACCAAAGAAGGTCCAAAAGGATGGGAAATAGAGACTGAATTTAAGCCCAAGAAAGGTGCTGCTAAGTTGCCGGATGGTCTTGGTATCACAGAATGGATGGGATGGAGTTTCGCTGACCATGCCTGGTGGACTCAAACTGCCGAAAATCAAGGTCGAGGAAATTGGAAAAAAGCGAAAAAAACTGTTGCCATTGCTGATCCAGATGAATGGGATGATGAGAAAAAGGATGATAAAAGCCCAGATGACTTGGTTTCATTCAATTCGAAGCTTTCTACACCTTCAATTGATATTTCGGTTATCAATCCAAAATCTATAAAGCTTTCTTTTGATTCTTCCTTCCGGATGGAAAAGCCACAACATTTTGAAATACACGCGAAGTTCGATAGCAGTGCTCCGATACAAATTTTGCATATCATATATGATGATGCTAAGGACTCTATTGCCAAAGTCACCTACAAAACTACTGGTAAAAAAGAAGACAAAGCTACCAGTGAAGCCAATGTTGATTTCCCCTTTACCATAGAAATACCCAACCCAAGTGGCGCCAAGAAGATGATTCTCACCTGGGCTGTCCTCGACGCTGATAATGATTGGTGGTGGGCCATTGATAATGTTAAAGTCACTGGTGTCGGAGGGACAACTGCAGTGGAACCGGGCAATAAACTGAGCACAACTTGGTCCACAATCAAATCTCAGACACCGAGATAAATGACAAAAACCCACTTTTCTATTGGCTGGACGATAAATTTACCTAGCCAATAGCACTACCCCAAGATCTGTATAATCAATTAGGGGTTNAAAATGAATATCAGTCAACCCAAAATGCGCTCAACAGTTCTGTCGGGCCNAGCTCTGGTTACCCCGTTTTTTTGTCCTGCAGTGCAGATACTCGNCATGTCCGACTACACCGTTGAAGANGNCTCAANTGGTTGCTGNAGTTGATGCTAATANGATAATTGGCATGGCTTTTGGGAAATTCAGTCAAAATAATTTCGTATTGGCTGCCTCATTGATGAAAAAGGCTAAACTNCCGGGTGAGAGATATCACGATAGAAGCTTGGATTATTGATAAGAGAATGATTGNATGNGGTGATTATTGGAGACATNAACTATCCAAAGGAAGGAGAAAGNGNCCCAATGCTGAGTTTGTTACTTGGAAATATAAGGATATCAATGAACATTTCCCTCATCAAGATTCAATTGATGAAGTCAAGCTTTATGAATGTGCCCTGTCNGCGACAGAAATTAAGAAAAACATGANCAANTTATGTACTAGCAGTCGACTTAGCATGNAAATTGGNTGTAATGTNGGGAACAATTAAGCGTAATCGAATTCACTNGGTACTTGTTAANTTATTTTGGTTGNTGGTTGTAACATTAATTCTTCAATNATAGCTGNCAGTTGCGAAGGGNNCACCCGTTCTTCGAGATAATNATGGNTTTTCCTTCCTGATGTTCGCCACTGATTTGATCCNTCTGGATCAACGGAACAAATNCCNCCACTTCCAACTGCCCAATAGCTAGAACTGCCTCGNACTGCGCATAGAACGGTTGCNGGATCCCAACTAGGCCGGTCCTCCCCTTGCGTATGCAATTGGTAGGCTTTTCTCACCGGATTGTCTTCCNAACCCAAATGGCAGAGACGCTTGCCTGTCATAATTTTTTCTCCAATTTCNAAGCCNCAGAAGATGATNGATGTTGGCCAGTTCTCGACAANAATCTGTGCCGCTAAACTGTCTTGTTGAAAATTCCATTCCGNNCCGTTTGGAAACTGNCCACCCATAACATACATAGNATTGACTTTTTGTAAAACAAGATCATATCCGTTTAGTTGACTGTGTTGATCGGATTTGGTCTGTAATAGGTCTTTCAGGTTATTGAGTGGTCCGATAGCACATATAACCACACTTTTATCGGCNTGCGATACCANNATCTGACGATATACTCCCNGCGCATCTTTAGCATTTNGACCATTTTTCAGTCGATTCGGAAAGTGTTGCCCCAAGTATCGGTTGTACCTTGATTCTGTCAGGAATCCGGATTGTTTGTAGGTCCCTACCGGGAGATGGCCTCTNCCATAATACGTGTTGATAGCATCAATACANGGTGCNCCCCATTGATTAGAAGTNCAACACATGATTCCCAGAATCTCAGCCTCATTATTATTGGNCAATGCGTGTAGCACTGACATAGCTCCGGCATCATCGCAATCAGGACCGATGTCGGTATCCAAGATAATGGGGACTGGATTCAAAACTTCAACCATAAACTAATTCATGTGTATGTCAGCACGAAAATACCCTGCCATTATACTANATGATCTAGTATGATTTAGAGNCAGAGTATTGATACAACTTNAAATTCTCTGTTTGGTATATTAATCTGTAATTTTGTTTGAGTGATTTCACATCNGGATGTTGATCGTTTGCTCGCCAAGTTATTATATAATCTGTAATATCGTTAACNTACTNGAATTTCCAGTTNCCACCCTTGTAATGGAGNGGAAAATAGTGATATTTTGGTTCATAGTTGGCTACATAATGGCTGCCGTTCTCAAAACAATAGTAGCAAACNCCNTGGTAAAATGGTGANAGGTATTTNATTGGACCATGGTGTTCGGCACCAACTGACTCACTCGCAGTTTCAAGAATCGAGATGGATGAATTCGGNTTAATTAATTTAGNCCCTGNCATGAATTCGCTCATGTCNTTGTTGAGNAANTGATAATCGCGGGTTGTCANTCCAAGATGCCACAATGCCATTAATAACATTGTGCCAGTTAGAAGNTGCCGAAACCGNAGNGATTTAGGGACAATAAACCANCCAAGCAATATTGGAAAAACAAACAGGTTAATTCGAGGATTGATCCAACCTGGGGAACCGTAACGCCACGGTAATTTGAAGTAAANGCAAANNAGTATTANAGCTAGAANTAAAAAAACGTCCTGNGGACTAAANATCTGTCTTTGACGTATCCGTTCAATGATCGTCCAAANNACACAAAGACAGATGAATATNAAAAGAATCTTTGANACAATAATATAACTNTCGTTAAAGTAAACTAACGGTTCTACCTTCAAAAAATTATCCCACAGTTTNGTCCACGAAAGATAATGACTAAATTGTTGACNCTGATGGCGTTCCAGCCACTTTTCAGGATAAAGTGTTTCCGAATTGGTGAGTATAGTGTTGACCAAAATAAAAAACGTAGGGGTAAGATAGCCTAAAAAAGACAGTAATTTTCTTAGGCTGTTTCGCCAATCGGAGAGATGTTCCAGAAAATGCGCGCAAGCAAAGAAAGACAAAGTNAAAACTAACATGGTGAAAGGGCCAAAATGAGAAAAATATGTACNTATTATTAGGAGATTCAATACAGCAACTTGGGTTATACCAAGNCAGGCTTTGTGTCTCCACCAATATCCGATGCTAATTAGACATAATGGGACAGCCAATGTGAAATTATAAAATCCCATCTGCATCAAATAATTGTAGCTATATAGGAAACCGAGTAGGGTAAATATTCGTAAGCGTNTATTGATTGCAGTNAATAGATAATAGAAGCTNAAAGGGAACAAAAGTACACAGATGGAAACATAGATCTTTTCAGCAATGAGCGGCGATAGAATGTGGAGAGNGAGATAAAAAAAAGCGTAGTTGCTCCAATTAGGGAACAATGTCAAATTNAGATCGTANACCTGATGAAATTTGGTNAANTCCGGATTNTTCCATTCCTTTAGAATGTAAGAATTATAGAGATGGCTAATACCATCTTGAGTTGGAATGAAGGTAAATCCCCATATNGGAACCAGGTGAAGAAAACAGAGNAAACCTACTAATAACTGGGACCGATNCCGCCACAAAGCCTGCCAATTNTGTCTCATCAACCTAGTTTGAGTCATTNNCTGGTTTAAATAATTGAATTNTNATAGGGGNCCAGATCACACAAATCTAACTTGCTCGATTAACAAAACCACTNCAGTTAAAAAACATGTTGGNCTAAAAAACTGTTCTATCATAATTAAATTTCGTGCTAATATANCCGAAATTGGATCTATGTTGCACTCAACACCCGAACAATATACCATGTTGGAAAAGTATCTCATATGTTTAAACCAATAAATACAACTATACTCATGAAGAAATTGCCNTTGTTATATGCATCCTTGTTATTCATTGTCACATTTGNCCTTTATGCTGANGGTGAAGTCGTNAGCTTTAATCGCCACATCCGTCCGATTTTGTCAGATGCATGCTACGCNTGTCATGGNCCTGATGCCAACCAGCGTAANGCCNATTTGCGCTTAGATACCAAGGAAGGCGCGTTTACTGAATTGGGAGGATACTACGCNATCANACCTGGTGATCCATCTTCCAGCAAGCTGATTTGGCGTATCACCCATCCAGATGCTGAACAGCNGATGCCTCCNCCAGATTCTAATCGTCNTCACCCCTCCCAAGCAGAAATAGAACTCATCAAAAAATGGATTGAACAAGGAGCAAAATGGGAGGAACATTGGATTTATACACCNCCTCAGCGTTCAGCACTACCAGAAGTAGAANATGAAGAATGGCCTTTAACTCCAATCGATTACTTCATCTTAGCACGACTGGAAACTGAAAGGTTGAAACCATCACCACAAGTTGACCAACGAACACTGATCCGTCGGCTTAGCTTCGACCTGACTGGCCTACCACCCAATCCACAAGAGGTTGANAGTTTCCTAACNGATCGAAGTCNTAACGCNTACGAGAANGTGGTCGATAGGCTACTTGCNTCGCCACGTTATGGTGAACGGATGGCCATGTACTGGTTAGATCTTGTCCGATACGCTGACACAACCGGTTATCATTCTGATGAAGACATCAGCATTTGGCCTTATCGAGATTATGTCATNAAAGCTTTTAACAACAATATGCGTTATGATCAATTTACTCGTGAGAATTTAGCGGGAGATCTTTTACCTAATGCNACTACGGATCAGAAAGTAGCTTCAGGTTACAACCGGCTAAACCAAACAACAGCCGAAGGAGGNGCACAGGCCAAAGAATATTTGGCNATGTATGCCGCTGACCGTGTGCGGACTACGGCATCTGTTTGGTTAGCAGCAACCNTNGGTTGTGCGCAATGTCACGATCACAAATTCGATCCATACACAACCAAAGATTTCTACAGTTTGGCTGCTTTCTTCGCNGANATTCAGGANGTTGGTGTCTATGGGGGAAATAGCAAAAGAGATCCCNTAGTTCNGTTGCCAACCAAAGANCAGGAATCTGCGCTGAGAAAGATTGAGAATACTTTATTTCAGTTACAGAAAGAACTGAATGCNCCCAACCCACAAATCCAAGANGGACAATTGAAGTGGGAAAAAGAGACGCTATCAATGCTTGATTCATCGGATCCTGTAGACTTTGCTTGGATAGATGACGCACAAAACAATGGAGGGAAAATAGAAGGCGAATGGAAATTCATCAACAAAAATGAAGGTCCTGTTTTCAGCCAGCAGTTCTCTCGTCGGCAACAANCGAAAAAGGAAAAGACCATCCAACACNTTTTCCACGGCGCTAACCGGAAAATAACCCTATCTNAAAATGACACACTTTTNGCTTATGTATGGATTGACAAGGAAAACCCTCCTTTNACTATCATGTTGCAGTGGAACGATGGNAGTTGGGATCATCGAGCATTTTGGGGNCAGGATAAAATCGGGTTTGGAGNAATCGGTACAGATACCAANGCNCATCGTTTTATAGGAAAACTNCCACAANCAGGCCAATGGNTAAGATTGGAAGTTGATCTNACTTCAGTGGGACTNAAACCGGGGAGTGAAATCAANGGAATGTCATTTGCCCAGTATGGTGGTACTGCCTTCTGGGATTTAGCAGGCGTNCGAACNACGCGTGANTCACAGTTGCGATNTCTTCATCCAAAAGAAGTGNTAGCAGTCCTTCCANTTAAACACNTCATTAGGACTGCAGATCAACAAGAAACAGTCTCAAAACATTATCGTACAATNACGCCACTTCTGGATGAAACTCGCGACAAGATCTCAAGCTTGAAAAAGGAAAAATCCGAGATTGAAAAGGATATTCCATANTCGTTGACAACCGTATCTGTTAACCCAAGAACAATGCGTATTNTGCCTCGAGGCAANTGGATGGATGATTCAGGAGAAANCGTTACTCCTAATACACCNACATTCTTGAAAAATATAGGGAGTGAAGATCAACCGGCAACTCGACTTGATCTTGCCAACTGGGTGGTTTCACCAGATAATCCAATGACAGCGAGAGCGTTTGTAAATCGACTCTGGTATCTTTTCTTCGGCACAGGAATCTCCAAAGTTCTTGATGACCTTGGATCACAAGGTGAACCACCTAAACATCCAAAACTTCTGGATTGGCTGGCAGTGGAGTTTGTGGAAACCGGCTGGAATGTCAGAAAGATGGTTAAGTTGATGGTAATGTCTAATACATATCGTCAATCATCAAAATCAACGCAAGAATTAATAGAAAAGGATCCATACAATCGGCTCTTAGCACATCAATCTCGTTTTCGGCTTGATGCCGAGATGGTGCGTGATAATGCGCTGTTTGTTAGTGGTCTACTTATTCCTCGTATCGGTGGTAGAAGTGTAAAGCCCTACCAACCTCAAGGATATTATGCTAATTTAAATTTCCCCAAACGAGTTTACAAACATGATCGTGGTGAGAGTCAGTATCGCCGTGGACTTTACACGCATTGGCAGCGAACATTTTTGCATCCCAGCATGATGGCTTTTGATGCCCCAAGTCGTCAAGAATGTACAGCTGAACGACCAAATTCGAATACCCCTCTTCAAGCTCTAACTTTACTGAATGACCCTAGCTACGTTGAAACCGCTCGTGTTTTAGCGGAAAGAATTATTAAAGAAGGTGGAGAAACGGTAACAGATCGAATTAACTGGTGTTATCGATTGGTGCTGTCACGCATGCCAAACTCCAAAGAACTAGTAATTCTCATGGAGCTATATAACAAACATCGTGAGCAATATAAAAATAATCTGGTGAGGGCTAAGAAGTTAGTTAACTCAGGCGAATGGCCAACAGCTGAAGACGTCGATTTGAGTGAGTTAGCAACTTGGACTTCTGTAGCTCGAGTGATGTTCAATCTTCATGAAACTATTACCCGATATTGAATTATTTCTGGTAGCTCCCGTATTGGGTTAACTCACTACATTATAAATAGCATTTAAAGGATGCAAAAACATGTACGATTCTGAGAAAATAAAGTTGTCACAGACTCGACGGACATTTTTAGGTCGAACTGTTCGTGGAATTGGCTCCTTAGCTTTAGCCTCTTTACTAAACCCATCCTCCTTGACAGCAAAAGTGAAACTTGGTCAACAGGAGTGGAAAGGAATTCTTCAACCAACACATTTTGCACCGCGAGCAAAGCGGGTAATCCATCTCTGTATGGCTGGAGGCCCATCTCACCTGGAAACTCTCGATTACAAACCGAAGTTAGCAGTGATGGATGGTAAACCCATGCCAGAATCCTTTACAACAGGACAACCTATCGCACAATTACAGGGAAATAGTGAACTAAAGTGCCTAGGACCAACTCATCCTTTCCAAAAATATGGGAAATCTGGGCAAGAAATTAGTACAGCTTTTCCCAAAATTGGTCAAATAGCAGATGAAATTTGTATCATCCGTTCCATGCAAACTGAACAAATTAATCATGACCCAGCTCACACATTCATGAATACTGGTACGGCAATTTCCGGTCGACCTAGTATGGGATCTTGGTTACTCTATGGGCTTGGCAGTGAAAGTGATAACCTACCAGGTTACGTTGTTTTAACTTCATCAGGAGGAGGACAAGATCAACCGATTGCAGCTAGGCAATGGCACAGTGGTTTTCTTCCTGGTCAGTTTCAGGGTGTCCAGTTCCATTCAAGTGGAGATCCAATACATTATGTTGGAAGACCAAATGGGGTAAGTATCAACCAACAACAGGATGTGGTAAATACCGTTAATAACCTGAATGGGATCTTGAATGAGACTGTAGATGATCCGGAAATTTCCACTCGCATCAGCCAGTATGAGATGGCGTTCCGTATGCAAACCAGCGTGCCAGACCTGATGGACGTCTCCGACGAACCCCAACATATACGTGATCTTTATGGAGCACAACCTGGTGATGGATCATTTGCTTCGAACTGTTTGCTAGCAAGACGTCTAGCAGAACGTGGTGTACGCTTCATCCAACTTTATCATCGTGGTTGGGATCACCATGGCGGTATTAAAAATGCCATAGGTGTAACTGCTGGCTTGGTAGATCAAGCCTCCGCTGCACTTGTTACCGATTTGAAACAACGGGGTATGCTGGATGACACTCTAATCATTTGGGGTGGTGAATTCGGTCGAACGCCGATGGCCCAAGGTAGTGGACGAGACCATCATATTCGAGGGTTTTCCGTCTGGATGGCAGGAGGAGGTATTAAAGGCGGTGTTTCCTACGGTAATACTGATGAACTTGGTTATTATGCAGTGGAAGATATAGTGCATGTTCATGACTTCCACGCGACCATACTGCATCTGCTTGGTATCGACCACCAAAAATTAACCTACCGTTTTCAGGGACGTGATTTTCGGCTAACTGATGTTCATGGTCATCCAGTCAATAATATTATTGCTTAACTACATAATGTAGATCAGACNGTATTTTCAGCGATTGCTTTATTAGCAACTTTATAGATTCCTGNTNGGTATGTATTCNATCCAACCCCACCGGTTTTNCTATCCTCATTTGTAATNTCCCCTTCCTTCTGAATATCTGGAACCTATTACCTTAATTTTGATAACTATCGAGAATCNTAGTTGACNTCAACAATATTAATAGCCAAATTTCAGCTAGCAATTTTTACCATTACGCCCTTTATCCACTCAAGATCNATTAAAAAAATCACAAAAAANTTTGACATACCAATTTTCAGAAGATATCATTGGGGTTTTTTTGNCAATTATATACAAAGGAGGTGAGATTGACNTGCTACCAAGTAAACGGACCATCCAAAGCTTTTTGATTGCCAAAGAAACNCATGGGAACAATAAAGTGTGGGTGGTCCGACAAAAGGGAAAGTTTATTACCGCATTCAGAACAAGAAATGAGGCAAGCTCATGGATTTACACCAAAGAGAAGTAAGCTCAATTTATCAAAATAGTAAAATTTGTAAAAGGTTTGGGATGATGAACCCCTAAACCTTTTACAAATAGCAACCTTTAGCAATGCAGTCTCCAAATGTTTTAATTAAACTATATTATTTTCAGACCTAAATGAAGTTCATCATTTGAACATATTGTTCTTTACAAAGTAATTCACACAATTTAATTAGGAGAAAAGAAATGTTAAAAATTAAGTTAGGCTCGTGTTGTATTAGATTAAAGAGAATTCAAAATGAAATGGATAGTAAAGTATCTCACAAAGAATGGTGATGTAACCACAATAACAGTTGCTGCTTCCTGTCAAAGTGAAGCGATTTCTAAAATAATAATGGCTACCCCTAAATGGTGCAAACTAATAAACTGCAAGATTGAAAAATAAACAGGGTTGTAGATTTATGTCGGGGGATTTTCCGAACAAAATTAATGTTGATATGTCTAAGAAAACAGGATCTAGTTTTTGTAAGAATCTACTTTTTCGGATAAATAACTTTGAAAATTGACTGCCTAATCTTTTAAGGGCATTTTTGCTAGTTTATTTGAGATATAGAGGGGTGGAATTGAAATGTTAAGGCGCCAAAAAGCCGATCAGAGCTTTAATGTCGACCAAAGAATTTATGATACTAAGAAACCTTGGGTGGCCGCGAAACAAAAAGATGAAAATGATCCATGTATTTTAGATTGCAATCCAGGTTTAGTTTTAGGCGATTTTATTTGCGAAATTTACAAATCGCTTGGAAAAGATATNATCATNAAAAAATTTTTGGAGCAATGTATTGTTCACANNAATANACCAAACATCCTAATAGGAATGCGAAAATCAATATTAAAACATCTCGAAGTGACCAAAAACTAGGAGAAACATCAATTACTGGTAAAGCCTAATGGTTACTTCCATGACATCATTTAAATTAGCGTTTTACCGAATTCTTTAGCTTTTTAGCAAGAACCTGTTTGAAAACAGAAAAACCGAAGTAATTCAAAGATAAACACGATGAAAAAAAATGATAGTGATTGCTTTGAGCTTTATGGTAGTGAGTTGTGTGTGTCCCCCCTATTGAGTTGGATGCTACTGGTTTTTCCTACCCATCCCATTTACCCAATAATCAGCATACATCTTATCCATATATCGGCTTTTTGGTCAATCTCAATTAACTCAAATTAGAGGAAAATTAACGCATGGAATTAATAAAGGGAGATGATTCGAATCACAAAATTGCCGGAGATTTGAATTCCGTCTCTAGCAATAACAGAGGTTATTTAATCGACATGGACGGTGTGATTTATCGGGGAAGCAAACTGATCCCGGGATCTGACCTATTCATCCAAATACTTTTAGAAAAGGGAATTCCTTTTTTATTCCTGACCAATAACAGCCAAAGAAGTCGATGCGATGTTGTGTTAAAACTAGCACATATGGGTATTGATGTTGAAAACACGCACATTTTTACATGTGCTATTTCAACTGCTCGATTTTTAGCGAGCCAAAAGCCCAACGGTTCAGCATATGTGATTGGAGATGCAGGACTATTAACTGCGCTACACGATCACGGTTACGCAATTGACGAAACCAATCCGGACTACGTGGTTGTCGGGGAAGGACGATTGCTTAATTTTGAAGTCTTGGAAAAAGCATTAAAATTAATAATCAATGGTTCAAAGTTAATTGCTACCAATTTAGACCCCAATTGCCCAACTGATAGTGGACTTCGACCAGGTTGCGGTTCGACCATCTCCTTTCTAGAAACAGCCTCCGGAAGAAAGGCGTTCAGCGTGGGCAAGCCCAGCCCAATTATGATGAGAATGGCACGCAAGGAGTTGGATCTCAGAACAGCAGAAGTTACCATGATAGGTGATACTATGGAAACCGATATTCTCGGGGGATTACAGATGGGATATCGAACAATACTGGTTTTTAGCGGTTCGACGGATCCGTTGGATTTAGAGAAATATCCATATCAACCAATCCTAGCTATTCCATCTTTAAAAGATTTGATTCATGAAATCGAAAATTTGTAAACTAATTTAGCTTGAAAACGATAAGGTAAACTTTCAAACATCACCAAATTATTCGTACCCACCCCGAATATGGTCTCATCTTCCTAACGGGAACAGACAAGTGGTTTCGAAAGGAACACGTGCAGCTCATTGGCAACTGCTTGTAAAGCGTAGTGGTGATACGGATAGTTTTCGACCCAAATACAAACTGCGTCCGGTTTGCCACTTGTAATCATTTGATCTACTGTTTCATAGATCTTCTTTTCGAATGTTTCCGTGTAACCCTCAAGTGTTTTGGGTTGTGGTCAGATAGGCTGAACCAAACAGCTCAACGCTCGGCATGTCACGAAATTTCTGTCCATAATGCAGTTTGTAACTAGATACAGCGCCGACGATGCCAATCCAAATTTCAGGCTTCATACTCTTGTTCTTTCACTGAAATTGAAAATTTTTATGGCAATGCACCTCAAGATTATCCTCGTGATGGTTCTGACATCGTTTCACGTGCCTGACGGGATAGTCCGACGAGATGTCCGTCGTTAGCCAGTTTCTGTTCTAGATGTTGCATCCGTTCTGATCCCGCAGTGCGAATCATTGTCTCACCATATCCTCGCTCAACCCAGAACCGAGCACCACCGCTGATGTAGTTTCTCAAATCTTCCAGCCGATCTTCCGGATAGCGCTGACAACAATTCATGGTAAACATACGTCGACGAGAACCTCCACCAAAAGCAGCATGCTTGATATTATGATTAAAGCAAACTATGTCACCTGGCCGTGTTTCAAAAGCAACGGCTGGTACCTGTTTCCCACTAATTCCCCACAGTTCCTGACTTTTACTAGTTTTTTGGGAAAGCGAATCGGCATAGTCATCGCCGGGGAGGTGACTGCCTGGAATTACACAGAGGCAACCGGTATCACGAGTCAGCGGATCAAGGTAGAAAGCGATCTTGATGTGCAATATTTCCTTGTGCCATCCGTCGGAATGCCATCCAGTGTCACCAACATAGTAATTACCGTCGCTGCCCATGTAATTGAAATTATCTCCAAGCAGCGTTTTGGCAATACTAAGAATACGCGGATCATCCAACAACATGCTCAACCGCTCGCTTTGGCCAATAAACTGTGCCATACAAGACCTGGCTCTGCCATCATGTGGCTGACCGTTGTGTCCACCACCATTTTCTTTCCATAGCGCTTCAAATGCTGATTCGATCTCATCAATACAGTCTGTCATTAACCCAGAAAAACTAAGATAACCGAAAGCATGAAAAAAACCGACCTGCTGATCTGTCAGATGGAATGCGCTCATACGATATTTCCTTTGTCCGATACAAACGGCCTCGGATAATATATCTAGCTACTAACAGTATACATTCTAGGCCACACAAATCAACAAGAAAATTTATCCTAATTTTCCATGTCAGTGCTATAATCAGAGAAGTTGAAGAATTAGACAAATGGAATACAAACATGGAATCTGCCACATTCAAAGTAGGTGAATTGACCTCTATAATCGGAGATAATACGGCAGACGCCGACCATTGTGCTGGCTACAATGGAATCTGGCATCTGACACACGAATCCAGTCAACGAAACCTATTTGTTCCAGCCTACGCTGGTTGGAATCTGGAACATATTTTCGACGGCCATACCAACGGTTCATCCAAAATCTTCTTCGAACCGCGTCACGCGCCGATGACGTTTCAGCGCCTATCGGATATTGAAGCTGAACTCTATCAACCACCCACACCCACGTTTTTTCTTGAAAGTTGGACCCGTTTTAAATTTGTTGAGCCGCATTACATAGATGTCAATTTCCGTTTTTTAGCGCATCAGCATGTGTTTGAAGGTAATTATATTGGATTGTTCTGGGCCAGTTACATCAACGCTCCTCTTGATAAAAGCATCTATTTCCAGGACAACAACTTACATTGGGCACAACTCTGTACCCAGCGACACAACGACGAAAGTACGGTTCGCCATGTTGACGATGACAGACGACTGACCTTCAACCCCGATTATGGTGACGCACTATTTCGTAATTTCTCGCCTATGCGTTACCAATTGCCCTTGTTTTATGGTTTGTTTGATGAACATATCTGGATCGTGATGTTTGATCGTACCGAAGGTATTCGCATTACACATTCCCCCTCTGGTGGAGGAAAAAACAGCCAATACCAAACTACTAATCCAGCTTGGGACTTCCAATTCATTATTCCTGATTATCAAGTCAACAAAGAATACGGTTTTAACGCTCGAATGGTGTACCGACCAATTTGCTCACGCAAAATTATCCTGAATGAATATCAACACTGGATAAACTAAGTAGTCGTTAAAACTATATCAAAATTAGAAAGTACACAGGATCAATCTAAGGTGGAGACGTTGCCTCTAGAGATAAAACCTCGTTTCAATATTTACTGAACTTATTGAACGTCTAACTTAATATGAAAATAACATTGCCCATCCGCGTTGGGGTTGTTGGCCTTGGTCAGCGAGGTCTCCAGCACTTAAAAGTACTTTGGANACTTCAGCAAGAAGGTATCGTCCATATCATCACGTTGATTGACACCTATGCNGACAACNTGGCTGAGGACAAGATCAGTCAACACGTCGATGGTTTTCGGCTCGGCCAGATCTATACCTCAACGGATTTCTTTGGAACNCTGAAATCGATTCCTCTGGATGCTATCTATTTTGCNATTCCACCTAGCATTCATAAAGGNGAAATTGTGTCATCGGCACAAGCGGGTATCCACATCTTTGCCGAGAAGCCTATGAGCTTGTATCTCAACGAAGTAGTAGAAATGGAACAGGAAATAGCNTCAAATGGTGTGATTGCAACTGTTGGNTTCCAACAGCGTTATGACTCACGATTCGAAGCGGCACAACGGTTTCTNAGCGACAAAGAAATTGTGATGATTTCAATGATCATGAACAGTACNTTGGAAGCACACTCCGTAAANCATACGCACACAGAAAAGCAAGGAGGACCAATCAACCGAATTTGGACATCTAATTACCAATGGTCTGGATCAACTGTTGTTGAAGCAGGTATTCATCAGGNAGACCTGATGCGGTATTGGGCAGGTGATATTGCTTGGGTGGAAGCCAACTATGTTGATCGNGATTCTTCTGATATTGTCGATGGNGGTGATAATCCCTATGCCTATCAAGTAACCTTCGGCTTTGCTAGTGGTACAATTGGTAACCTGNTCCTNTCACGATTACGCAAGGTNTTTTACACCGATAATTACAATAGTATTCTATGGACGNATGGACATCTAAAGTTTGAGCCTGACGGNGTCGCCGCCTACCATTACGAAGGTGCATACCCACCGGATCAGACNCCNAGCCGAGAAGAAATCCGGCATCTATTACCACTTGCGGGTCAACGAAATGCTACGGAAGAAATTAGTCGCGCTTTTTTTAACGCTATCGCTACTGGAGATGAACAAGTACTGCGAAGTACGTTCAGCAGCGGAATGTACAGCCTCGTTGCTGTATTGGGTGCAAACCTATCGCATCAACTTAACGGACAACGTATCTACCTTGATGAATTATTAACAAATTCCGAATTTGAGTGGTTTCGACAAAAATGAAGGAAACAAATGAAATCACTTGNCTATGATGTGGAAGNCTGATTCTCTTTCCACTCCCTNTACCTNTGAAAATCGGCATTGATCATAGTTAAGCAAACACCTATCATAGCAGCATCATCCAAAAGACCNATGCCGGGAATTATGTCTGGAATGATGTCGAGTGGGTTGAGAACGTATAGTAGCGCNACAATAACAGCAGCNATTGATGACCAAGGGATTTCTTCGTAANTTTTTCTTCTATAGTCTTGNAGTAGAGAGATGAGCAATCGAATATCTCCAACCANTTTTTGAAATGAGTCACCGCCAAGTTTTTGAAAAATTTCNTTAGTTTTGTCTACAATCTTATTAATATCTTCTTGATTCACTTTTTGCGATGAGGCAATCAATCTCTTTCCTATTTCATTTTTGTCAACTCGACTGTTATCTTCATCTTTTATCATTAAGTTACCTCATCTTGTGGACGCAATATTCTGTCTTTGATCGATAAATATTGTAATCGATTTATGGAGAAAATTAAAGTTGTATGATTGGTATAAGATTCAAAAATGACAGGGACTAACCTTAATTGTTGATTGGCAAGAATATAACACTTCGTATTTCCTTTGAATCTATACAAAAACAGCTCCACTATCAAAGAAATAAACGAAATCATTCAAAATGGTAACCGTACAACCACAGGAAAAGGCCTTTTGGTTGTGAGAACAGATCTGCTGAATGTTGAGCTCAAAGCAACTAGTATTCTCCAGAAGTTAGGGCACAAAATAATAACTTACCATAATACTTGATTATGGTTAACGTTGAGGAGGATATAACTTAGGGCCATTCCTTGGAAGTTTGACCGATAATGCTGGAGGTTTTCACTCTCTGGTTGATGAAAACCAACCTGGCGTAGCAATGAATGTCGTTGAATGGATCAGAACACTGGAGATTATCATTACTGGACGGAGAGACGGTGTTCTGTGATTGATTATACACGCTAAATACGGTTCCAAAATGCCTTGGTTTGACGAGTAAACGCTTGAGCGATATACAATATAAATCTAAAGTGTTAATTCTTTTCGAGATAGAACCAAAGCTCAAATTGAAATGTTTGCCTTGGCTAATAAGATCGGTCTGTTACTGGATATAGGAGATATATACGAGCCTTCAGTGAACATTACTGATATTCCACAGTTCTCTACGGAGATATTCTCCAACAGCATTGAACTAAATGACCAATACTGGAAGATCCGTTGTAAATGGAAGTTCTTTATAACTATCATCTTCATTCAACATCTTGTTGTATTTTACGAGGAAGTTACCGATTCACCATATCCTGAGCTGTTATAAAGGTAATTACGATGATAAAATAAAATCCCTCTCGACTCTGAAATTCCAACCTGGTAAAGGTTCCAAAGTTTTTTGGAAACAGTCCCTAAGCCCTATCAGTGGATTTGGATGCACGCAAATGACGTCCCCGGTTCAATCCTTGATTCGCCGTCTACCTCTTACCTACCTAGCGAGTCTCCAGTCCGAATTGTCAGCAGTCAGCACTGTATGGCCTTTGTAATGATTGTAGATGTTGTGCATGTCCGCAATCGTGTCGAAGTAGCCTACAATGTGGGTTGCAGTGAAGGACTCACCTGCCTTCACTGGCTTACCGTGGATCTCTAGGACCATGACGATGATATTCCCAAGGCGCTGACTACACCAAGCCTCATAGACTATCGATGGTTCGAGAGTTATCCCCGCTAGCCAAGGGCCAGATTCACCCGTCTTCTTGTCTCGTAAATGGTAGGCACGAATGAAATTCGCCGGCGTTTTGTTTAAGTCGCGACGATAACCGAACTTCAAATCCGGTGGGAACGAAGTGAAGAACTCACTAGACGGAATACACACTCCTTTAGGACCACCCAGATAACTGAGATAGATTTCGCTGAATGTGTTGCCTTTCTCATGACGGATGCATCCTGGTGTATCATTGCGGAGGAACAGATAACGTTTGAACCACATGAAGTCAGCCGGATACAGTCTAGATGACAAACGAGATAAGATTGATGACGACGATATTCCTAATGTGATTGCCAAGTGGAAGGAACAAGCAACTTCTAGTCTGTCTGATCGCAAGTCCAAATGTTTCATGGCGCTTGTGGAAGAGATTCAGGATAACAACTACGATAAGCCTATTGCATTTTCGCCAGGGCGTCGGCAAAGGCTTTCCCGATTTGGCCAAGTATCTTGGCGGAGCCCAGATAATGGTAGGCAGCATTTGAAATGCCGGTCTCCAGAATACGGAGCTCTTCCTTTGTAAACAATTTGGCCTTGTAATCTTCCACCAGTTTCTTTTGCTCCTCAGCCCCAAGGGCCTTGTCGCTACCTAGGCTCCGGTGCGTGGCGTTCACCTTGTCCATCCGTAATGAAAGCTCGGTAAGCTGAAGATCCCAGTATTTTTCGGTGAACACAGCCGTGACGTTGCCCTTGAACTCCGGCAGCCTCGCTGGGGCGGACATGGCCTTGCGAAATTCGCTATGGATGCCCACATATCGTTTCTGATCTGGTCCATACTTTTCGACCGGGCCACCAGCGCCCATGACGCCAATGATGAAGGGTAATTTCGGCATGGCGAGATCCTTGCGCACATCCCGGATGAAATGGCCCAGCACCTCGCTGTACTGAGCATAGCCCCCGGGTTCTCCGCGATTCGGGTAGGTGCCGCGATCCACCATGTCGTTCCAACCTTGGAACCAAACGAAGCCGGCCAACTCATAACCTATCTTGGTGTCGTAGGCCGGGTAGACACGCTTGATGTCACCCAGCACCTTTTTAATGTGCTCCATCATCAGGCGGTAATATTGGCTAGTCCTCTTTGTACAGTCGGCTTTGGCCTGAGCGAGGTTCTTTCCCTGCTTCTTGAGATCCTCCAACTGTTGGGCGTTGAACTCGTAGGGGCCAGCACTGAGCGGGCGAAAGTCCGTGTTCAATGACTTGCCTCCCCAAGCAGTCTTGATAAGCAGGATCGGTTCATCCACGTGTTGTTGCATATAGATGCCAAAGGTCAACTCTGGTCCAATCTTTGGGGCACGACCCGAGGCACCATAACCTACGGTCAATCGACCATGCCGCTCGCCCTCCGGCGCCGCCGTATCAACCGACGAAATCCACACGTTTTCGCAAACCTTGGGTGTGCTGTCGGTATTTCGGATTGCCTTGAGGATTGGAGCAGTCTTCGGGTCCATACCGATATGGTCAAACGTTCGCACATCGGCATGACCCTGCATGTTCGATTGGCCAACTAGGAGATAGACCTTAAGGGGTTTGGTCAAGTCAGTCGCTTGACCATCCGAACCAGATATCTGCATCGGGATCTTCTTGGCTTTCCTGCTATAGAGAATCTCATAGACCTCTTCTGGAGAGCGATTTCGACCCCTGCTTTCATCAAACCACGGAGACCCTCCGGTAAAAATGCGACCCTCAGGAATTCTATTTCCATCTTTAACCCACTCTTCAAAGGTAGGCGACGCCATACTGGGGATCAACTGAACCATATCCACAAGCGGTTTCCAGGGAGCACCGCCTCCGTTGAATCCAGTGCCCACTTCGAGTACGCCGTTTTTTCCTTCTCGAATCGGAAACCAATTATTGTAGGTAGAATAAAGCAGGTTACCATCCAGCAGGAATAGGAACCTGCCAAGCCGCCCACTTACAACGATGCGTAAAGGCGCGATCTTGTCACTGCCTGCATACCCATAGCCCCGTATCCATTTCGGTACGACGGCAACAACTGATTTTTCATTCCTTTTGGAATTTCTAATACCAAGCCCCTGCTTGTATAGGGTGTTCAACTTGATCTCCCCATGTCCCGCCTTGTTGAATTTGAGAACGGTCGCATCAACGATCGCCGGCACCTTGGGATTGCGAAGTGCCTGACCCAAACCAGCCGGCACTGGCTCATCCCCATAAACATGCGGGACAAACCCAATGATCAACGAGGAGATGAATATCGATAGTTGATATGTTTTCATAAATAAGCTAAATTGTATTTCAGAAGCATAATGAATATAATTTCAGAACAATTGCTTGCTTCTGACTAAAGAGCTGAAGACAAAAGTTGATCTCTTAGCAACTGATTATCTTTTAGGAACAAAAAACCAAAAATATCATCATATTGCAGTTTCCAGCTAGACCAACCATGACCTGCATTCAACTCACCGCCTAAGATGTTATAACCAAGTTTTGAAAGCTTACTAAAAATCTTGCTATTTCTTTCATGAAGACCTTCTACATCCATATTTCTTCGCTTAATGTCATATTTACCCCAATTAAGGTAAATACTGATCGGCTGATATTTCACATTATCTATTAGTTGGTTAATCATCTTTTCTCTACTATAGCAGATTCAAGCCAGAGGTTAACAGGAAATCAACTCGCAATTTCGCGAACAAGAATCGGACAGAAAGCCAAATTTGATCAGTTTCTATCTTATCAAAACGCCACATTCCTTGTAAAGTTGGATGTGCTATGGTTCCTGGAAGTTCATTGCCAATCCATATTGATTAAGTATATGCAGGACACAACATAATCAGGCGAATTTGTTTGTTGGCGACAAAATCAATGCCTACAACGATTCTCTGAACACAGTGTTGCCGATTACAAGCCAGTTCACTGACATCGTGTTTTATCAGACGTATGCGCGATCATCAGGTGCAGGAACTAGGTTTAGATCGTTGGTCCAAGATTACCAATAAGCCTCTAATAAATGATGATTCGTCCTTCACAATCACCGATAGTATGCCGCGCCCCTATGGACCTGTGGCCGACAATTTGAAGCAGAGAGCCGATTGGACTAACGAATTCTTCCGGAAAGCATTTGAGCGTCAGGAATTCGTTAATTATCACTATTGCGGTCTGATCGATGCATCCAACCTAGTGCCGTACAAACTAGCATATTAAAAAGGATTACAACTTATCCAGACAGGAAAATAGAGGTTAAGTTTAGGATTGGGGAGAGAATAGTAAAGAGGCATGTTAGGGAGATCAATGACCCTACTCCGAACACCTCTTACACGAGTTTTCTGTCCTGCGAGTATTGGTAATATTCACAGGCTCGTAAGATCAATCATATTCTTGTAGAGCTAACCCGGCATTAATCGATAACCCACTTTGGTGAATAGACTAGCAATAATCCACATACCGCCGATTAGTGCTTCACCAAAGACCATGCCTAGAAAAAACGGTTGGCATTGGCGAAACAACTTGAATCCTCCTATCTTGAGAATTACCGTTTTGCAGATCCAGCCAATGCAAAATGAGGACCAGACAGTAAAAGGTGCCCAACTCGTGGTCATGGCATAGCCCAAGGGATGTACCCGCCACCATAAGAACCGATAGCGCATGAAAATTAACAATCCCATTACCAACATACCTAGTCCAATAAAAGAGAGTTCTAACCATGCGGTCTGCCTGGGAAAATTGAGATAAGTGGTGAGTCGATTCCACGGTTCAGGATCGAACCAATAACCCATGTTGTGCCCACCTTTGTGATACCAAGTCATCAATCCTGAATAGTAAGCCACGCCCAAACCGACCACCATCGCAAGAAACATAGCTAACATAAGTTGGGGGCGACGCAACTGAACCGCATCGCTGGCCTTAAAGCTGTTCATAACGTGGGGCATAATAAACTCCCTCAAGTCAAACATCATGGTTTTTTCAAAAGTCAAAATGGTGTGATCTTGGTCTCGAAAACGGGCCGAGCCAAAGGCTATCATCAGATAATCGGACGGGCGGAAAATTGCTAATAAGAACAAGAACCCGCCGTCTGTAACCATCCAGGTCAAAACAATCGCCATCATATAAAAACAAAGCATTACGCCAACTGCTAACCAAAAGGAAAGGCCTATGATCGAACTCAGCAAAGCGATTAGATAGGTGCTAAGTATCAAAGCGACTAAGGCAACTCGATAGGTCAATGGTTCATTACTATCGTCGATTTGTGGCTGGTGGCTAAAAGCTTTGCATATGACCCCCCAAACATGCCTACGAGCTAACCAAAACACAAATATAATTAGAGAAATATATCCGCCCATCTCTTGCCGATTGGCTAATGTCCAACCACTGAATGGGGCGCCACTAGCTAGGACAACTACGCTCTGCAATTTGTAGAGCAGATAAAAAAACCAAAAAGAGAAGGAAACATCCAAAGATAATAGATAAGTAAAACCGATAATTGAAGGGTAGATTAGAATTGAGAGCGAACGCATGGCTGACCACGGTTTGTCTATCAGCAGTGGATTAAGGGTAAAGTGGAGGGGAATGAAGGGCAAGTTGGGGTAATGGCGTTGTAGACCGTTCAATAAGTGAATGAGAATGGGCAATGCAGCTCCAAACCACATAACGGGATTACGAAAAAAGGCGTTCAATCGTTGACTCGTTGAGGGGATGGCTACCATTTCAGTTGGCAGTTTGACTAAAGGGAAGGAAAATCGCTCGTGTTCGACCCATTGCTT
>PBXZ01000151.1:0-14762 GCA_002729415.1 Candidatus Poribacteria bacterium
TGAATGTATACTGGACGGAACACCTTGTGAAGCACCCCTTCGACACGGCTTAACCGTGCAAAAAATGATGGAAGCAATCCTGAAAAGCGGTGAAATTGGTGAGGCAGTATCTATTGATTAATTAGAATCGACCGAGGATAGCAATTCTGTGTGCGTTGCCGATATCGGCACTCGGTACAAGAGCATAATCGAACTGGAAATTAGTATTTATCAGCGAAGATCTGCCATCTCGTCGAAGGCCTATACCAGTTGTTAGACCATTCTGCAGGTTTTCGCCCTGATTCAGGCTATAACCAATTCGAAAAGCTACCAAATCATAGAACCAATACTCAAGGCCTGCATGTACACTTGGGAAATCACCAACCAGAGGATAGTTGACATCACCAACCACTGATAACTCGTTCAGAGGGGCAAAGGATATGCCTGCACGAGCTGTCATTGGCAAGTCTTCTTCAGTATCAAGCAGTCCAAAATGTTGTAGTGACATACCTAATCCCATAAGGTCCCCCATTGGTCGCAAAACCATACCAAAGTCGCCAGCAAAACCTAGCGAATTTTCGACACTTAGTCTTTGATGAATAAGCTTTGCTGTCCCACCAATTGATATTTCAGGTATCAATTCGTAGGCTAAGGTTAAGCCAGTAGCAAATCCACCCACCGTTGCCAGGTCGTCCGGCTTATCGGTTGGTTGAGCACGATACTCAATTTGCGTGAAAGCCCCTTGAAATCCGATACCGAACGCCATCTTTTGGTTAAGCCGCTGTGCATAACCAATTGCTTGTGAGTTAATATCAGCGATAGAAAAGTTTTGCATTGCTGAAAACTCGCGAAATTCAATTGAGGTCAATCCCGCTGGATTCCAGAATAACGTATTAATGTCGTTGGCCAAACCTGTGAATGCACCTCCCATGGCCATAGGACGAGTACCACTGTCAATTTTCAGAAATGCTGCTGCAGTCGTTCCCGCTTTTTCATGAATCTCAATAGACCAAGCGGCAGTTGCTGCAATGAACAAAAGTATAATCAGAAGCCGTTTTTTCAATTCAAGTTTCCTTCTCATGATCAACATCAATTGTCAGTATTGATTTGTTTGCTAGTTTCATGGTATTTGTAGCACCAAAATGAATTGGCGTTGCCTATTCGACAACGAGAATCTTGCCAATAACATTTGCATTTTCGTCCCCGCGAATTGCTTCCAGTCGGAAGATATATATTCCTCGAGCTACACTCCTATTTGAATCGTTGTTGAGATTCCATGTTACAATTTGATCTGTACGCCCTGCTTGCATTCTGGGATAATCTTTTTTATAGACCAAATAACCGGCAAAATCATATATACTCAGGGTGATATCAACAGTCTCATTATTTGAAACATTAGGATCGAAGGAGATATGTGCTATCTCTCCTTGAGATTTCCGAAGTGGATTAGGCCAACAATACGTCTCGTCCTTAAATCCAAGGGAAACAGTAAAATCGACGGTTAACTCTTCGTAGACCTCAGCATTTCCTGCACGGTCCGTAACACGAATACTGAGGACGTATTCACCAGAAGTTGGTGGAAGATAATCAATTTCCCAAAGGCTCCACGGCTCTTGGCTTCCTTGGCTGACGTCATCTGCTAAAACAGGGTCAATATCAAGACCCTCAGGATTTTTCCCAATAATTTCCACACTAACAACTCCAGAAGCAGGAATACTATTCTGTGGAGAATCAACAGCTGTGCCACGAAGTCTAAGTGGATCATCCTTAACTTCTGTATCACCTCGATCAGTCAATTGAATAACCGGTGGTGTTATCTCATAGAGAAATTCTGTGGCAAGCGTGGTAGTAGGTTGAAAACCAAGTTTCTCAGGATCTAAGCCCGCACTCGTAATATTGATTTTATACATTCCTTCATTTGTCAGCAAACCAGCAGATTTGAAAGTAACTTGATCTACACCGTTATGCACAACATCTCCAGCCACCTCAGCTCCATTCGGAGAACGAACTAGGATCGACGATCTAGCCAAGTCAACACCTTGTCCCGCATCGGACATTTTAGTTATAATCGATACTGACGCGCCACGCCCAGCAACCGAAGGATAATCCGGATCATTAGCGTTTAAAATGAGCGGTTGCTCATTCAATGTCAGGGCAGCAACGTCAATCACAGGTGGCCGTGTGTCATAGATAAAATCATATTCGAATACTTTGGACAAATTCCCTGCTTGGTCTTTGGCAGTGACTTGAATCAGGTAGTTGCCATCCTGTCCCCCATCACTGGCAAGCGGTTTGGTTAAAATCAGCGAAACGGAGTTGGCTTCCTCATCAATTGATTCGACCCCGGCAATCTCTGATTTAGATCCATCGGCAGCTATTTGAAACAATTGAATATACGCTACTTTGTTGTCTTCCCAATCAAGACTTGAACTTGGTTCATCATCAAACATTGCTACCTGAAGTTCCAGAAGCGAGTTGTTTACACCCGGTTCAACAACAGTCATACTAATTGAATTTTCCACAATTTCAGGAATAATCGTGTCATAGGTAAAGGTGAAGTTTTGAGGCTCACCTTGCCCCCCATTGCTATTAACGGGAGTGAAAACAATGGTATATTGTCCATCATTGGTTCCATCTTCCGTTGGTTTCTGGAAGAGCTCATAGACCAAGCGATCACCAGATCGCGATTGCTGCCCTGGCATAATCTTGCCACTAGGACCAACTAGTGAAATCGTTGAAAGGTTGGATTTGCCACTATCAAGTTTTAACTCAACTTGACCAAAAGATTCGTTCGTAAAAGCTTCTTCAGCTGGGGACGTCTTGGGTATCGTCGAACTAACAGACGGCAGATGCATTAAGTAAAGGAAATAATTTTCACTTGTCATCGTGTTACCAGCACGATCTATTAACTCAACCTGAACAGTATAAGTTCCACTTTCCTTTAGACCATCAATTTCCAGAGTAAGCTTGGATTGACCATCATGACTAAACTCACCATTAACGGAATTACCATTCTGATTTAGAAGCGTTAATGTAGTCTGAGCGAAATCAATCTTGCTATCT
Source organism: Candidatus Poribacteria bacterium (assembly GCA_002729415.1). Taxonomy (GTDB): domain Bacteria; phylum Poribacteria; class WGA-4E; order WGA-4E; family UBA9662; genus UBA9662. The sequence continues at coordinate 3,043 of PBXZ01000151.1, forward strand.
CCTGCGTCTTCGACATTTGCAACAATAGAAGTAATTGTTTCTCGAATTTCTGAGTTGTTCGCCGGAATAGTACTGATCAAAGTTGGTGCTAGTGTGTCGTAAGTAATTTGGTGTAAAACTTGTTTCTTATTACTGGCTTTATCAATTAAATCAATAGTAACAGCGTAACCACCATCATCTGAACCATCGGTTACCAATGGTTGATTAAGTGTTAAGAATACCCATTCGTTGCCATCATTCGTGGAGGTAGCTGAAATTTGTTTCCCAGATTCGTTCTGCAACTTAATCTTTTGGTTGCCAATTTCGAGTTCCGCCGGCCCCAAATCCTGAACTTGCATGGCAATCTGTGAAATTGAAGTACTAAGATAAGAAACTGGTTGGTTTAGGTCAACCACTGTAATAGAAATGATCTCCGGTTCTTGTGTATCGAATATATGTTTCTGGATTCGAGGCGTTCCAGATCTACCGAACACATCAATCGGCGTCACTGTAATAGTGTAGATATCATCATCTGATCCGTCAGTTTCAAGCTGAAGTGGTGACCACACGACTTGTGTAGACGATCTCGTTATCTGGCCATCAACTGCTCCTTGCGACCCCATTACAACGATTGACGAACCATTTGAGGTATTGAGGTTTGATCCACTCAAGGTCGCCGTAACTTTGTTGAAAAACTCCCCAACCTCAATTTTGGAGACTGTTGGTAATTGGAGATCAAGATGAAACTGGTATTCAACCATATGACCGACATTTTCAGCATTGTCCTTTGGAGAAATCCCAANCTTGTACGTTCCAACTTCATGTAGTGTCGAAAAACTGGCCGTGATACTATCAGATTTATTGCTAATTAGGTTAACNCCAATTACTTCTCCNTGCGGATCAACTAGCTGCACTGTGGTTCCATTCAGGTCGGCTCCAANACCTCCATCAGAAAGGACAACNGTTATACTGGAAAAAGTTTCTTNAACCACAACTAACTGATCTTTCAATTCGGTCGGTTTTTTTGTGTCGAGTTGCACTTGCTTAATAGATGGTACAATGGTGTCAACAGTAAATGTCATTTTGCTGTCCACACTGTTTTTAGCTAAATCAACTGCTGAGATCTGGATTGTATATTCCCCATCAGCAGACCCATCCCGAGGTAGCTTCTGTTTTAACACCCAATGGATAATCGATTGGGACTCGTCCACCTCTTGTCGACCGACAACTAACTTCCCATTTGNATCCAGTAGNTTNACCTTGGACTGACCGAAATCGATCCCCTTACCNCTTCGATCTATAAGATTCNCCGAAACAGTTCCCAACTCATTGACGACACCAAAATCTTCTGGTGTCGTTGAAGCTATTTCCGGTTTCTGAGTGCTATATAGAAACTGCTGGACAAAACTTGACGCGTTACCCGCCACATCTACAGCGTTAACTTGTATTTGATAGGTGCCATCGTCCGAACCATCAGTTTCTAACATATCAAATTGAATGGAGACTGCCTTTTTGCCGTCAGTCGTTTGGTTTGCAGTAACCGAACTNCCGTTGGGACCAAACAAAACTATAGAAGTTTGGGAGAAATCTACACCACTCGGATCGGTAAAATTGAGGGAAATTTTGTCTACTGGTGAGCTGACCTGTTTTGGGTAGGCATTGAGATCAGTTGATGGAGGTTGCGTGTCATAATGCAGCTTAAAGGTTTCAGTAACATTGTTTCCTGCGTTATCAGTTGCTTTAACGTGAATTACGTACTGACCATCTTGATTTCCAACCTGTGTAAATGGTTGATCCAATTGTAACCAGAAGTTGTTATTTTTGTCATGTCCTTGAGTACCCGCAACTACTTTACTGTTAACGTCTAATATTTGGACTGAAGATTGACTGAAATCAATGCCTGAACCTAAATCAGTGACGACAGTTTCGAAACGATTGACTGGTTGATTGAAATAAGAAATGTTTTTGGTTGTATCAATAGAAGTTATCGATGTAATAACTGGATTCTGTGAATCGTAGTTGATCGAGAATTGACGGGCATCGCCAACCATCCCACGTTTGTCAATTGGTTGGATGCTAACCGTGTACTCACCGTCATCACTACCATCTTTTAGAAGTTCTGGTACGATCTTAATAGTAATTTTGTCAATTCCATTGTTGGTTGTTTTGCTATCAACTAACTGACCGCTAGAATTTCGAAGTTCAGCCGATGTGGCATCACTGGAGAAATCAAGCCCTGCTCCATTGCCATCGACCAATTCAACTGTAATTTGTTTTAACTCTTGTACCTTTGATCGGTTGGCTGGTGTAATTGAAGCAACGCTTGGCGAAGCAATTTCGAGTTGATAATTAAATTGCTGGGTCACACCAACATTACCTGCGATGTCAGCTAGCGTAATGTTTAGCACATACGTTCCAGCACTCGTCAGCAAGGCAGAACTAAAGGAGATCTTGTTTTTTCCATTATTTTCAGTTTCACCTTGAATTGGTGTTCCACCTTGATTCAGAAGTTGAACAGTTGAAGATGAGAAATCCATCTCACTTGAGACATCAGTAACTTCAAATTCTACTGAAACTTGATTAGTTGCTAACACATTTCGATCTTCAGGCCTAGATTCATCTGTGATTTTCGGTGCCTGCGTATCAAATATAACTGGAAAATCCTCAGAGAAATTCCGGCCAGCTACATCAACATAGCTTACATTTAAAACGTAACTACCATCCGCCGATCCATCGGCAGGCAATTGGTTTTGAATCTTCCACTGCAACTGCTCAAAACCGTCATTTTCGATTGGATTAGCACTGACTATTTCACCGTCAGCAGTTTTAAGGGTAATTGTTGACTTTGAGAAATCAATTTTAGGCCCAACATAATTCGAGATCTGAGCTGTAAGATTTGTCAGGTCACTAACCGGATCAGTCACATCCGGAACCAAACCGATTGCGGGCGTTGCTTCAGTGAAGAAAAATGGGATCTTTGTATTAGCACCAACATTACCAGCGAAATCAACTGGCGTAACTTCAATCACATACTCACCAGCTTGACTAATCGGTTCAGCTATAATCAGGCCAACTGTTGTCTTTCCAATGTAACGAACGGTTGCCCCTATTTGTGTGCCATTATGAGAAAGCCCTGTTTGTGTGCTGGAGAGGTCTATCCCACTCAGCTGATCATTGAGAACAACCATCACTTGAGTTAATGAAGAAACGGTTGTATTTACTGCTGGTGTTGTTGATTGTAGTACAGGCAAACGAGTATCGTAGATCAAATCAATGATGTCATTCTGCGAATTGCCCGCTATATCGACGTATTTGAGGTCAACGGTGTATTTCCCATCCTGTGTACCGTCTAACATCTCCAAAGGTTCATCCAACTGAAATTCGAGCGTATCGCCATTAGTAACAATTGTTCCATTAACTAAAACGTCATCTTTTTTGAGGATTAGTCTAGTTGTGTTGAAATCGATACCGCTTCCGTTGGGGTCACTGAAATTTGCTGTAATTGTCTTCACAGGTAGATTTGTGTAATCAGCTGGTGAAATTGAAGCCAGTTTCGGTTTCTGTGTATCATAAATGAAGTTAATCTGACGCTGGCTTGTGTTACTTGCTAAATCCGCTGCCGAAACTAAAATTTCATAGGCGCCATCAGCAGAACCATCAGTTGCTAGGGGGGTAGTCAACACCCAACGAATTGTGGTTTCGTTGATCGCAGTTTGCTGACCAGCGATTTCTCCACCGTTTTGGATTAGACGGATTGTCGTGTCTAATAGGTTCAATCCAACACTGTCGTTCAGTATAGCTTCAACATAGTTAACTTGAGCTTTTACTCCGGAGGTGGCAGGGCTATCATTTACCTTGATCTCTGTAATTGCAGGCACAACCGTATCAAATGTAAAGGTTGAGGAAGTCTGCATCTTGTTTCCTGCCAGATCAACACCTGTAATTGTTGCTGTGTATACATCGTTTTCGTCAACGGTATCCATCTGATTTGCAAGTGAGAACCTTAACTGATTTCCTGAGGATTCAAGAGATCCGGCAATATTTGTGTCATTCGAGTTTTTAAGAGTTAATAATGTCTCATCGAAGTTGATACTGCTACTGCTATCTGATTCAAAGCTAACAACGATCTGGCTGACTGCNGTCTTCTGGTAGGAGCTATTGGCGGGGGAAATTTGGGCGATGATAGGAGGTTCTGTATCAATCTGAATTTGACTAACTGGGGAGGTTAAGGTNTTACCTCCTTGATCGGTTGCNTTGAGTTGAAGTGTGTGNTTGCCATCCGTAATCGTTTGGTTNAGTCCGTCTTTNCCATTCCATAAGAAGGTNTGATTGCCAGAAGTAAGATCGGTTAAGGAAATTGGAGGTCGATTTGTTAGATTGGCGAATTCNAGTTCGAGGGTTGTAAGATCCTCAGCNATGCTATACGAAAGTGTGTTGATATCCTGNCGACCATCACCGTTTGGTGAAAATTGTGCCCGGCTGAGGTTAGCAGAAGTTTGTGGGGATTTCGTGTCAATCACCGAGGTAAGCTTGACAGTATGCTCAGGNGTTGANGGATTGAATTCATCATTACGAAAAAAGTCGATTTCTATCTGAATCTCGTATGTGCCGTCCTGTAATTGGCGCAACGTTGCNTCTTGANTAGAATGGTGATTCNTACCATCCCACTCATGAATTATAATGCGTTTTTCGGCCGAATTCGGTGGCCCTGGGCCAAAATCTCCCATCACCATCCAGTCGTCATCAGGTTCGAATTTACCATCTGGTTGACCAACTCCACCGGGGCTATGNACATCAATGATAATACGATATTCACCTGTTGTTCCATCCATAGTGAGTACAATTAACAATTTATCTTGTACACCATCACCATTTGGACTAAAAACCGAATCNCCATCCATGTTGTCAATGGCTTGCGGATTAACTTGAAATCCCTTTTGTTGTCCCCAAACAAATTGATTGCAGATTATAAAGATAATTACACAGAAACATATGGCATTGTGTATTCGTAGTNCCTGTGGTTTAAAANTTCCAAAAACAGACAATNATGNCCCCCTAAAACCCCAATAAATCAGCAAGACAGTTGCCGACTCTCCTGCTATTTTTCCATTCGAACTGTGTTAGACGCAAAACTACCGGTTTGGTTGAGATTTGTTCTGATTCAAAAAATGGCTAGCCTGAGAACATATTATAAAAAGCTAACNCATCAACAAAAAAACAACTTAGCCCAATTCCGAACCAATGATCAAATGGTATGCTTCTAAGTATTTTTCACTCGTTTTGCGAACNACNTCATCAGATAGTTGTGGCACNGGTGGCTGCTTATTCCAGCCAATCTCCATCAGATAATCACGCACAAATTGCTTATCAAAACTTTGTTGNGGTCCACCAGGATTATATAAATCCTTCGGCCANAANCGAGATGAATCTGGTGTGAATATTTCATCGATCAAAATCAGTTCTTCGTTGATTAGACCGAACTCAAATTTAGTATCACATAAGATCAGCCCAACNNNATCCGCATGCGCACTAGCTGACTGAAACAACTCNAAACTAGTTTCAATTAGTTTTTCCGTCAGTTGNANCCCAATCTCGTTTTNCATCCGNTGGATGGAGATGTTTTCATCATGATCACCTTGTTCAGCTTTGGTCGCAGGTGTGAAGATTAATTCTGGAAGCTTTTCCGATTCAATCAACCCGCCCGGCAATTTTTCGCCGCAGACTGTTCCATCTGCTTGATACTCTTTCCAAGCAGATCCAGCGATGTAGCCTCGTACCACACATTCAATATCAATACGGTTAGCTTTTTGTACTAACATTGATCTCCCAGCCAGCATTGGTATGTCGGACTGCTGGATTCCAGGATACTCCGTTGGATTAGTCGTAATCATGTGGTTTTTGACAATAAGTTCGGTGTAATCGAACCAAAACTCAGATATTCCCGTCAGTACCTGTCCTTTGTAAGGTATCCCATTCGGTAGAACAAAATCATAAGCGGAGATACGGTCAGTTGAAACAATTAATAGTTTATCTTCGAACTCATACAAGTCACGCACTTTGCCCTGATGCGTTGGGTTTAAGTTGGTAAGACTCGTTTTCGTTATAGTATCTTGTGTCATTATCGTTCCAAAAATCAATTNAATCGTAAAAANNCTNTCGCATTATAACACTTCAATTNCATTTTGGACAATCACACTNTGGNACCAATTNGGATGNAATTAACACCTATACNTTTTTGATTGACTTTTTACTTTTTTCATNTCAAAATGGGAGCTACATAGTANACCTACTAGATTGAATCAGGTTAACATGGAAAAAGAATTAATAAGCCAGTTGCAGTTATGTCGCCAAAAGCTTAAGGAAGGGAACCTAACGGATCAAGATTTAGAGCATCTTCAAAAACTCGTAATCCCCCCAACACAGATGGTTCTTTATCTTNACTCGAAGTCCACTAACATGCGTTCTGGCATAGCAAGTTGGGCTTCATACGATCCCATGGAACCAGATGAACCGAAACTTGCGTCACAGGATTTACCATATGCGTCTGTGATTGATGCAGTCAAAGATGGTTGGAGAATNGTGCAATTCCCAATTACAAAATTGCATCANTTCTCAGATGCGGATAATGACTATTTGGGTTATGAATTTATCTTAGAAAAACTTGTCTAAATGCCGAGGAGAAANTTATAAACCATGCAGANAGATATCCAACCAACGATGAATGACGATGCTGTAATGGATTTTATTGCTAATGGCTATGTCATTTTGGAAAATNTANTCTCCGAATCNTTCAANNNGGAATGCAATGACTTAACNGGTGGAGGTGTGAACGAATTTGTCCAGCGAGACAGCTTTCNGCGACAAGTGCTTCTTAATCCGCAAGTTGCAGGTGTAGCGAGATCTTTATTGGGAGAAAATTTTTTGGTCCCAATTTCGGCACACCATCATTTGTTTGAACGAACACATACGGGACAAACGTGGCATTCCGATGGNTTATCGGAATACGGCTACGGTGTCAATCATCTCCANTGCTANTATTANCCACAAANAGTGGAAATTGAGGATGGACCAACCATGGTTCTGCCTGGTTCACACCATCGGCTAATTGACCGAGAAGCAATTGCGCATTACGGTGATATTTTAGGGCAAGTCTCACTGACTGTTCCTGCGGGAACTGTGGTCTTGACGCATTATGGTATTTGGCACAAAGCCGGNCCGAAGTTGAACAATAAACGTCGTGGGATGATCAAGTTTTCTTATTTCCGGAANACACGTCCAANACGTGATTGGAATGAGAGCGANACCGANAAAANACCGCCGTATAGGGCAAGAGGCCGGCATCCGTATGTAACTGAAGTTGANTCCTATCGCAACAGCAGACGACGTCAACTGACGTGGAACTGGCTTTGTGGTGTAGAAACTCCAGAGGATGTATCTCATGGCGCTAAGATTTTTATCCGTGCTAAACCCCTTAACGAAATCAAAGAACAGAAAGCCTGATTTTCAGNATGAAATTGAGAGGGAGATTAGATAATGATATTCGGTTTTGGTAAATACTCTTATGAAGTTGAAGAAGGATGGCTGGCGCAATCTAATAATCAGGAAATGGGATGGATTCCAGCAGTTGCTTGCGACTCAAAAGATAATGTTTATGTTTATTCCCGCAATGACCATCCCCTTGTCGTTTATAATCGACAAGGAAATATGTTAGGGGTATGGGGNGAAGGTATTCTTNAACCCAAAACAGCACACGGTATTTTTATTGATCTCAATGATAATGTTTATTGTACCGATGCCAGTACGCATTGCGTTCATAAGTTCAATTCTGAAGGCAAACTNGTAATGACCCTAGGAACACCAGGGCAAACTGGCATACATGATGGTGATCCTTTCAATCTAGCAACTGACATTGATGTCGCTTCCAATGGTGATATATTCNTTTCCGATGGATATGGTAATGCTCGGGTTCATCGTTATTCNGCTGATGGAGAGTTGATATTATCATGGGGAGAACGAGGTGATGGGCCCGGACAGTTCAGTATCTCGCACTGCGTTCGAATCGACAAGGATGATCGTGTNTGGGTCTGTGANCGCGAAAANAACCGTATCCAGATTTTCGATTTAGACGGAAATTTCTTNACTGAATGGACAGACCTGTTACGNCCAAACACGGTCTATTTTGACAAGGAAGATGATGTCGTCTACATTGCTGAACTGACTCATCAGTTGAGCATCTATTCTCTGGAAAAAGAATTGATTACCCAATGGGGTGGAGCAAAATCGAGTGATCAACCAGGAGAGTTTATTGGTGGTCCACACGGTCTCTGGGTCGATTCACACGGTGACATTTACGTNGGTGAAGTTGAATTNGGGGAAAGAAGCAGAATCCAAAAATTCATCCGCCAGNCTTAAATACTATCAGGCTAAAATATCGTGTACGAGGTTNCCGTGTACATCAGTTAAACGGAAATGTCGGCCTTGATACTTGAAAGTCATTTGTTCGTGGTCAATACCTAACAANTGCAGTAGGGTTGCTTGAAAGTCATACACATGAACCGGATTTTGCNCGATATTATACCCGTAAGGATCGGTTTCCCCATAGGTTGTCCCCGGCTTGATTCCACCGCCAGCTAACCAAACTGTAAAACACCGTGGGTGGTGATCGCGGCCATAATCGGTGGNAGTTAGTTTCCCTTGGCAATAGCTTGTACGCCCGAACTCCCCGCCCCAGATAACAAGTGTGTCCTCAAGCATCCCGCGCTGTCTCAGGTCAGAAACCAAAGCGGNNGAAGCTTGGTCTGTTTCCTTACANTGTTGACGAATACCATTAGGCAATCCTCCATGTTGATCCCAGCCTTGGTGATANAGTTGGATAAAGCGTACGTCCCGTTCGGCTAGTCTTCGGGCTAGNAGGCAATTGGCTGCGAATGTNCCTGGTGTTCGTGAATCGGAGCCATACATGTCAAAGATATAATCTGGNTCCNCNGAGAGGTCCATAACTTCNGGGACAGAGGTTTGCATACGATAAGCCATTTCNTATTGGGCTACCCGAGTTTGAATTTCCGGNTCANCTTCGCGGTCGTACTGNAGTTGATGCAANTCATGGAGNCGATCCANCATTAAACGNCGACAGGCTGGNGATACNCCATCGGGATTGGTTANATAAAGCACTGGATCTCTACCGGANCTAAACTGAATTCCNTGGAATTTTGANGGNAAGAATCCNCTNCCCCAGAGNCGGGNATANAGTGGNTGNCCGCCTTTNTCTTTNGTNACAAGCACACANAAATCTGGCANATTNTTGTTCATGCTCCCNAGNCCGTAACTTATCCANGCNCCCATNGAAGGNCGACCAGAAATCTGCGAACCAGTTTGAAAGAAGGTAATAGCAGGATCGTGGTTAATCGCTTCAGTATGCATCGATTTGATAAAACAAAGTTCATCTGCAATTTCCGACGTATGAGGAAGTAAATCGCTAATCCAAGCGCCAGATTGTCCATGTTGCTTAAATTTAAAAGCTGTCCCTGCTAGCGGAAGTGTAGCTTGATTAGCTGACATCCCTGTTAATCTCTGACCTCGTCGAACCGAATCGGGTAGTTCTTCGGCTTGCTTTTGATTCAACAACGGTTTGTAATCAAACAGATCTATCTGTGATGGGCCTCCACTTTGAAACAGATAAATGATACGCTTGGCTTTGGGCACGAAATGCTGTATGCTACTAGCAACCTGACCAGTGATTTTTTCGGTAGTAGCGGTCGCTTGACTGGTTGGTAGAAGCTGGGATAAGGCAAGGCTACCAAGCCCAAGCCCTGTTTTGGACAAAAACGCTCTTCGGGTCGTTTTAATAGGATCTAGCATGACCTTTCTCTCTCCAAGCAATCTCCCTAGATTTCAAACATAAACAAAAATCCAAGACATATCAAACAGCTGCTATTATAGCACGAATCAGCTAAATTAAAGTAAGAATTCAACTCCAAACTAAATTCTTTTGTTTGAGGATAATGTTAAGTTTCCAGCTGGGTCGGTTCTCCCAATTCAGCACTTTTTAAGACGGCTTCCATCATTTGTTGAACAACAAGTCCATGTTGAAGTGGTGCTTTGCAGATGACACCATCCAAAATACATTCGATGAAATGTGATGCGACCCGTTCAAACGGTAACGACTGTTTTTCAACTTCAGGTGTTAGATCCTGAGGTTCATTATCTATCATACGGTAGATGGTAAGTGGATTTGTTTTTGCTCCCGCATCCGTTCCGAAGAGTTCAATTTGGAGTTCGTTAGGATGATGTGCGGCCCAAAAACTCTCGATTTGAATACTAACGCCACCTTCAAACATAATAAAACCAGTACCATAATCATCAGCTGCAAATTGTTCATAGATAGCTTTTTCAGGGGGACGACCATTATATCCAAGGCCACGAGGACCGAACCTAGCTCCAGCTGTCCCCAATGCGTAAATCGGTTTGGGGGTACCCAGGAGCCACCACGAAGCATCAAGTACATGGACACCCATATCTCGGAATGCCCCACCACCAGCCCGAATGAAATCCATGCGAAGCTGATCTTTTCCTCGCCAAATTGGTATGCCGTTTCTGCGAAAACTCCGCGCTTTAGCGTAGTAGAGCTCGCCAAAACAGCCTTCTTGATCCAATTGACCGAGGTGTTGACAAGCATCGCCGAACCGATGTCCCAGGGACATCATGTTGACAACTCCACTGGCCTCTGCTTCTTCTACCAATTGTTGAGCTGCCTCTTCAGAATCCGCTAGTGGCTTTGTTGTCATCACATGTTTGCCATTACGGACAACCTCTAGACCAACAGGCACATGCCATTGATTAGGTGTGCCGACAAAGACTGCATCTATGTCCGAGTCTTGACACATTACCTTGTAATCGGTGTAATATTTGACTGGATTCGGTAGGTCTGAGGCGAAATCTTTCATTCTATCCTCAGCCAGATCGCAGAGAGCCACAATTTCACCCCGCGGATTGGCGGACAGCGCTTTTCCATTGGGTCTGCCAATTCCCATGCCGACAATTGCAATTCTGACTTTGTCCATTTTATTTAGATCTATTTTTTTGATAGTGAAGAAAGTTGTTTCTCTGTATCAGACTCTTAAACCTGTTAATACCATTTGATTTACAACTGAATGTTGTTATGCTTTTCAGATACTGTGTTCATGGGATGCTGGCTAGCAAATCTTGGAGATATTTTATAGTGTCACGAATCCCGGTTGTTGAATCAAGGTCTGGTTCTTTAGGAACGGACCTTTCAATACACAGTGGTCCCTGATAACCCGAACCTTTGAGGATTTCGAGGCTTGTCTTCAGATTGTACGATTTCACACTTTCATTTGCCTGATGATCCCATGACTGTTGACCATCAGGGCTATAGTTAAATACTTTTACATGGCATGAAAACGCACGAGGTGCCAAAACTTTCATTCCGTCCTCCCAATCATCAGGCAAGAAATTCGCTGTATCAGGACAAGTTCCGAACCAATCCGAATCAAGGCGTGCTAAGATTGCAGATAACCCATTAGAATGGGCAGAAAGTCCACCATGATTTTCCATCAGCAGTTTAACTCCAACTTGTTGGCCAACATCAGCTAACTCTTGATAGGCATCAACAACACGGTTAAGGGCATCAAAGTCATCAGCATGCCCCGTGTTGATTCGGATAGCTGGTGAATTTACAGCAGATGCCGTGTAAAACCACTGCTTTAAGCTCTCAATATCAG
>PBXZ01000152.1:0-19258 GCA_002729415.1 Candidatus Poribacteria bacterium
TCGTAAAGGTGACCGCTAGGATATTAAAGGGGGAGATACCATGATCTTGAATCAAGTGAGCAATTCTGTAGGTAATGACACGTGTTTTCCCGCTTCCTGCTCCGGCAAGCAGAAGCAAGGGGCCTTCGTTATGTTTTACGGCTTCCAGCTGCACTGGATTGAGAGACTCAAATAACTGGTTCATCAGGGTTCCGTTTCACTTTGGAGTGGTGCACCGTAAAGCGACTGGAGTAGAGTAGAGGTGGTCGAGAAAACACGTCGATTAGTATAAACAATTCCCTGAATATCTGCAAGAGAAATCCCAATCGGCAATGTTCATGGTAGAAGCAGTGCAACTTCGTTTCACATGAGACGGGTTTTGTTGACATATTTTGACATTGTCAGGCTGTGCAAGATATGGATTTGTTGCAAATGATGAAATAGTTGTGCTAATATAACAGTGAATTGAATTCTAGAAGAAATTAAGGAGAGGTAACGTGCAATGAAAAAGTCATTTTGGCTATTGTCGATATGTTTAATCTTGGCTGTTGCGTTTTCCCCGTTGATGACAGATGCGGGCAGAAAGAAGGTCGAGATTACCAACATTAAAGCGGCTAGTGGTCTCCCGTATGAGGAAGGTAAAGGTGGTTTGGAGATTGGTACCAAGTACTATATTGATCGCGATTATATAGTTACCGAAATGCCGGAAGAGATGGAAGGTATCCAATGGATTATGACTGGCAACGGCGATAAGCAGTCGAAGGGTAAAGACTTCCTGACATTCAAGGTTGATGTTCCTTCCATTATTTGGGTAGCCCATGATAGTCGGGGGGAAGAAGATAAAGGTGGAAACCCTCCTGATTGGTTGGTCGAAGACTATGAAATGCAGAAAGACGGCAAGGATCCACTAACCCTTGCGGTTACTGACGGAAACATGGCGACCTTTAACCTGTGGAAAATCAAGGAATCAGTCAAAGGCAAAGTGGCAGTTGCAGGTAATGCAGAACCTCCGGCTGCTGGGCACGGTAGTAACTATATTGTTTTGGTCGAATTTGATGATAAAGCACCTGTTGACTCCAAAGGGAAATTAAGCTCCGTTTGGGGAGATATTAAGGGGCGTATTAATCAGTAATATCTAGCGTTATTAGTTAGATATAGTTTTTAATTGCTGGGTATTTTACGCCTAGCATAAACCTTATAAATGGAGATAGTAAAATGTATGACCGAAAGGTTTCTAATTTAGTTTTAGTATGTTTTTTGGGTTTATTTGTTTTTATGGCGATTGGCGTTGATGCCGCACCTAAACCGGTAGAAATCACTGGCTTGAAAGTAGCGGATAAGTCACCATACGAAATTGGGAAAGGAGGATTGAAAGTCGGTGCCAAGTACTATATCGATCGTGATTATACGGTTGTTGCAATGCCTGCGGATATGGTTGGTATCCAGTGGATTATGACTGGCAACAGCCAAAAGGGTTCAAAAGGTGCTGNNTTTGTTACGTTCACCGTTGATCGTCCGTCCATTATATGGATTGGTTACGATAGCCGCGGGAACGAGGCAAAAAAAGGAGTACCACCCGCTTGGTTAACGAAGGATTATAAGATGGCTGCAGGAACTATCAAGGTTACTGACGGTAACATGGATACNTTTAACCTGTGGAAGAGANCTGTTCCTGCCGGGAAAGTAGAAATTCCTGGTAATGCCGANGCACCGGCNNNAGGATTCGGTAGTAACTATCTTGTTTTGGTGGAAGCCGGTCTCAATACAGCAGTTTCTCCAAAGACGAAACTGAGTACGACTTGGAGCCGTATTAAGTCCGTCAAATAAGACTTTTAATTAAAGTATTTCACAAAAGTCCTTACCTTTTATTCTTATTCTTGGTAGGGACTTTTTTTGTGGGATTCCTNANTTTCCAAACACTTTTTCAATCTAAATGTCCACATGCTGTGTGTTGTTCGCTTTTTCACCTTGGTTAAGGAAAGGATCTACTGTGAAATTATGTCTGGAACGTGCAGATAACAATGTGCTTAAATAGGTATATTTGANATAATATTATTTGAGAGGGAAACATGCCGACACCAACAATCGAGTGGGTGGATGGAAGAGTCCGTTTGATAGATCAAACGCTCTTGCCGAATGAATTTAAACAAATCTATTGTGATGATGTTGGTGCTGTTTGGGAAGCCATTAAAATGTTGCGTGTTCGAGGGGCGCCAGCTATCGGTGTGGCTGCCGCACTCGGTACTGTCCTCGGTATCTGGGATTCAACAGCCGAATCTTTTCAGGAATTCGAAGTCGAACTTAATCAGGTGGTCGATTATTTGGCTACATCTCGACCGACCGCGGTTAACCTGTTTTGGGCTTTGGATCGGATGAAACACACAGCCGACGAATATCGGGATGTCGAGATATGTGTGCTGAAACAACATCTGTTGCAGGAAGCCTTAGCCATTATTGCTGAAGATCAGCAAATGTGCCGATCAATCGGCCGGTATGGATCAGAATTGATTGATGATGGTGATACTATCCTAACACACTGTAATGCTGGGGGGTTGGCAACTTCCGACTATGGAACTGCTTTGGCTGTAATGTTTGCTGCCCATGATGATGGCAAGCATATCCATGTTTATGCCGATGAGACGCGCCCTTTGTTGCAGGGAGCACGTTTGACCACGTGGGAATTGATGAATGCCGGAATTGATGTCACCCTGATTTGTGATAGTATGGCTGCTCAGGTAATGAAGGAGGGTAGGATTCAGCAGGTAGTGGTTGGTGCCGATCGGATTGCAGCTAACGGAGATACGGCTAATAAGATTGGGACTTATGGTGTGGCTGTTCTGGCTCAGAGACACCAGATTCCATTTTATGTGGCCGCTCCAACGTCAACGCTTGATTTCTCGCTTGCAACCGGTGACTTGATTCCGATAGAGGAACGTGGAGCTGAAGAGATAACCGAAGGTTTCGGTAAACGAACCGCTCCCAAGGGTGTCAAGGTTTACAGTCCGGCCTTTGATGTCACGCCAGCGGATTTGGTCACCGCTATCGTAACGGAGAAAGGAATTGTGAATCCGCCGTTTGACAAAAATTTGAAACGAATTGCGAACAGCTGAGTTTTCTGGATCAGGTTCTGATTTGTAGTGAGACGAATGTTGCTAAAAACGGACAGAAAATCCGAATCGGTGTGATCCCATTGTATCAGTGATAGAACTAATTGGGTAAATGAAGGCGTAGTCAAGTTGTATTTGGTACGTTTCGCCGTAAGCTACACTGGCACCCACGGTGGCGGAGTCGACATTGTACCCTGTTCGGACTCCAATTTGGCGGTTGAGGAACCAACGCTCAAGTCCAAACCGTATAGCCCTAATTGGTTGACCGTTAATCCTTCCTTGACGCCAGATAAAGTCGATTGCTTGAGTATATTTTTGGGTTTTATGGGCAGCCCCAAATCCGACTTTTATGGGCAAATGCATTGTTTCTAGGACCCCAATATCAGCTGGTAGCAGGTTGTGACCAGTTATACCAAGGCTAATGTGGTCGCTGTAAGCATAAAACAGACTCAGGTCTATAGTTGTTGCTGATTGGGTTAAATCGATTTCTGCCAGAAACGGATCAGCAGTGATATATGGGGTTTCAGTCACGTTAGTGCGGAGATATTTAGCATTCATCCCACCTCGTACTGCTGGCCAAATTTGCTTGGCAAAGCTGAACAGATAGGTTTGTTCCTGATAAAAGGCCGAATCAAAAAAAAGAAAGCTGGTAGCTACAACGTTGCTGGGGCTACCAATCGGCTGGGCGTAACTGACGAAATGATAGCCAAGTTGATCGATGTCTTGGTTGAAGAGTTGCGCATTCAGTCCAGCGTAAAGTATCGAGTAACTGGCAGTGAATTCACTGCCCTGAATCTGTGTTAGCCCAGCTGCATTCCAGAATGTTGCATTGCTGTCGTCCGAAACGGCAATATACGCTCCACCCATTCCTAGAGGCCGAACGCCTACACCTAGATCTGGAAATGCTGCAACCGCAAAGTTTGGCAGGATTATACCAAGGAGGAAAACAAACTTGACGTGGTTAATATTAACTATACATTGAGGCATGAGCAGTAGGGTTGGTCAGTATTATGCTTGACCGTAAACTGGAATGGCGGCACCGTTAATAATCTGCGCATCTTCGGAAACTAGAAAACGGACAACTTTGGCAATTTGGTGCGGAGACACCCATTTCGAAAAATCAGCTTTCGGCATTGACTGGCGATTGGCCTGAGTGTCGATGATCGAAGGCATGATGGCGTTGATGTTGATTCCTTTGTCTTTCACTTCTTCTGCGATTGATTCTGTCAATGTTCGAACGCCACCTTTTGAGACACAATAGGCGCTCATCCCAGCAGTACCTGCCAACCCCGCACGTGCAGAAACGTTGACGATCTTGCCACAACCGCGCTCGATCATATGAGGTAACACCGCTTTGCACATCAGAAAAACGGATTTTAAGTTGAGATCCATCATGAAATCCCATTTCTCCGTATCCATTTCCGAAACGGAAGGTCCCCCGATAAATCCTCCGGCTATATTGGCAACTACATCAATGCCTTCAAACTGATTGATGACTGTAGTTACAAATCCTTGAACCTCGGATGGGTCAGTGACATCCACCTGGTGTAAATTGGTCTGTTGCTCGAAACCGGTGATTTGCTCAAGGAATGGATCGACTTCAGAATCGAAGACATAGGTAACTGCTATCTGAAACCCATCTTTCAAAAATATTTTTGCAATTTCAGTTCCAAGAGATCCTGTTCCTCCAGTGATTATAGCGCGGTCTTTTGACTGATTTATGTTGTAGCCTCTTTCATCGTTAACAGCATTCAGAAACCAGTTTTCAATGGCAAGTTTTGGTGATTTAGATTACAGCTTTGGGCCAGCCGCGATAATTTCTGGATCGATGCTATCGCCAAACTGCTTGAAATTTTCAAGGAACATGGCTGCCAGTTTTTTTGCTTGCGCATCGTAAGCTTGACCATCTTTCCAAGTATTCCTTGGCTGTAGCACTTCAGATGGAACACCTTCACAGGATACAGGCACTTCAAAACCAAATACTAAATCCGTTTTTGTCGCCACATCGGTTAAGTGACCGGACAATACACCATCCACAATTGCGCGCGTATAGGCGATTTCCATCCGCTCTCCTTCACCAAAGGCTCCACCACTCCAACCGGTATTGATCAACCAACAGTCTACTTGGTGGTCATTTACTTTTTTCCCTAACAGATTGGCATAAGTCGATGGATCTAGTGGCATAAATGGATCTCCGAAACAGTAGCTGAAGGTAGCCTGAGGTTCGTTGCCAAGTCCGCGTTCCGTTCCAGCAACCTTTGCTGTGTAACCGGAAAGAAAATGATACATCGCTTGTTCAGGTGTCAGTTTGGCTACAGGAGGCATGACACCAAAAGCGTCGCAGGTAAGCATGATCAGGTTTTTGGGATGACCACCAATTCCTTCAGGCACAATATTTTCCAAATGAGTAACTGGATAACCGGCGCGTGTGTTTTCTGTCAAGCTGCCATCGTCCAAATCTGGAAGCCGAGTTTCCGGATCAATGACAACATTTTCCAATATAGTTCCAAACTTTTTCGTGCAGGCGTAAATTTCCGGCTCTGCTTTGTCGGAAAGGCGAATGGTCTTAGCGTAACAACCTCCTTCAAAATTAAAAATGCCGTTATCGCTCCAACCGTGTTCATCATCACCTATTAGTGCCCTGCCTGGGGCCGATGAGAGTGTCGTTTTTCCTGTACCGGAGAGTCCGAAGAAAATGGCAACGTCCCCAGCTTTTCCAACATTTGCTGAACAATGCATGGGAAAGACATCTAGTTTTGGAAGCAGATAATTTAAATAAGTAAAAACTGATTTCTTCATTTCCCCAGCATATTTAGTTCCGCCGATTAAGACTAATTTCTTGGCGAAATTCACCAGTATGAACGTTTCTGAGTTAGTATCATCTGTCTCAGAAATTGCCTGAAATTCTGGTACATCAATGATAGTGAAATCTGGTTGATAATCCTCTGGGAAATTGTTTGTTTCAGGTGGCAATAAGAGGCTGCCAATGAAGATGTTATGCCAAGCAAACGTATTAACGATCCTAACAGAAATTTTGTATTCCGGTGCCGCTCCAGCGTAACAGTCACGGACGTAAAGGGTTTTACCCTGTAGATATGAAAGGACTTTTTGATGAAGTTGATCGAATTTCTCTTCAGAAATAGGTCGGTTGACTTTGCCCCACCAGATTTCGTCTTGGGTTGAATTTTCTTTGACAATGAATTTGTCGTTAGGGGATCTACCTGTGTGCATGCCTGTGTTGGTTACAAGGGGACCTCCTGAAACAATTTCCCCTTCACCGTTTTTCAAGGCTTCTTCGTATAATCGAGGAACGGAAAGGTTCCAGTGTACGTTCCCAACGTTGCGAATACCACAATCTTTGAGCAGGCGCTCTTTGTTCATCTAATACTCCTGATAATCTAATCCGATGCTGTTAGCAGACTATCCTGTTAGCAGACTAGTTAATTATTTGGAAACCGCTATTATAGCATAAAATACGAGGGATTCACAGTACCGAAATCTTAGTTGTGTCGCTTTAAAACACCTATACCCGGCCGGTCAGGTAAGACCAACTTTCCTTGATCCAGAGTTACGCCTCTATAGGGATCATTTGAGACCAGAAGATGCCCATCCAGATCCGCAAAATCAACTAATGGTGTTAGGTGCGCGGCTGCGGTAATTGAAATCGAACTCTCAATCATGCAGCCAATCATAACCTGGAGATTATGGCTACGTGCTACATGGATCATTCGAATTGCTTCCAGCAGGCCACCGCATTTTGATAATTTAATATTGATTCCGTCGACAACGTTTGCCAGTCGAGGGATTCCGTTTGATCTATTGACACTCTCATCAGCAAATATTGGCAGGTTTGAGTGTTCACGGATGAATTTTAGTCCTGACAGATCCTCGGCTTGGGTGGGTTGNTCAATCAAAGCGACGTTGAAGGGTTCGAGTTGTTCAATTTTAGATACCGCTTCCTTGGGGGACCAAGCGGTATTGGCATCAACATATATTGGTTTGTCGGTTATTTCTCGAATTGTTCCAATAATTTCCAGGTCTCGTTCTGTTCCAAGCTTGACTTTGAGTATTGGAAAGTCTGAAGCTTGGGCAACCTTGTGTCGCATATGTTCCGGTTCATCGAGTCCAATGGTAAAAGATGTGTCAAGCGTTTGGTCAGGATCAACTCCCCAAAGTTTGAAGAGTGGAATACCAAGTCTTTTTGCTAGTCGGTCGTGGAGGGCGAGGTCAATAGCAGATTTAGCCGCATAATTCCCATTTAGTGTTTCATCAAGTTCAGACATAACCGATTGGATTGCATCCAAGTCTTTAGCTTGATCAATAATTGGATTGAAACTATCAAATGCCTCTTGAACTGTGTCGATCGTCTCTCCATAGAAGTGGGTTGGGGAAGCAGCACCAATTCCACCGTCGATCTCAACGGTGATTGACTGACGAAAGAAATCAGTGGGACGCCTTGAGATTTTAAATGGGTGAGTTAACTCCAAGTCTATAATACTATANTGGATTGGCATCCCAGTTACCTACCTATCTATGTTAGCCGATATAAATACAGATGTCTACTGGCGGATCTCCTTTTTTCTCGTATTCTTTAAAGCTCTGCAAATGTTTTCGCTCAATATCAGTATCGGCTTTCAGCAGGAACCCGTTTCTGATAGTGGTGATGTCTCTGGCTGCTATCATCCCGCTTTTTACTTCTTCAATGCGGGCAATTCTGGTTGGTCGGTTAAGTTGTTCCAACTTTTCCTTTGTTTCCTCGTCTTCCATAACTTCTATGAATTTATCAACTAATTCGGGATCATAGAGAGTGGATTTTCCTTCTTTTAGTGCTTTGAGTGCGTCCTCATGAGACAAGTTCTCACCGTGAACTTCCGAATATAGCATATTATCGTAATCACTCGCGATAGCAATAAGACGGGATCCAATTGGGATCTCGGGTGCGGAGGCAGAAGCCGGCTGACCCGAGATCCCATCCGGATAACCGGTCCCATCATAATGTTCGTGGTGGCCTTGAATGATATCTCCGAATTCCCTTAAACCGGTGATACGGCGGATAAGTTTTCGACCTAAAAACGGATGTTGTCTGTAGATGATACTTTCAGCTGCGGATAATTCTTCTATCGGCTTTTCAAGAATCTCTTGGTCGATTTCCAATTTGCCAATGTCGTGTAGAATGGCAGCCTGTGCGATATCTGCGACATCCTGTGAATCGAGTTCCAGTGCTTCTGCTAACCAGGTGCAGTATGCTCCCACACGGTTTGAATGCTTGTGTAGCTCTGGATTAGACGTTTCTATGATGCTATTTAGGGTCTCAAAAATTGCTTTGTATTCATCAGTTGCTTGACGCAGGTTTTGGACCTCATCATATAATTGTTTAACCCGCAGTTTTGCCTTTTCGAGAAGCTGTGTTTCTGTTGCCTCTTCGTCATCAAATATTTCATCTTGTTCATTTGCCTTGTCCATTTCCTCGATCAATTTATTTAGTTCATTCTGTGTTTGCTTTAATTCGTCTTGCAGTGAAGCATTTGTTTCCTTCAGATACTTATATTGCCGGGCAAGCCGAAGAGTTAATTTCCGGTTCTCGATACCAAGTTTCTGCTGTTGTAGTCCCTCTTGGATCATTTCCAGAAGTATATCTGGTTGCCAGGGTTTGAGGATGAATTTGTGAATTGACCCGAGATTAATTGCATCTATAATCTCATCCAGGTCAGTTTGTGTTGTCAAGAGGATGCGCATGGCATCTGGCAGGATGTTTCGGGTTTCTTGCAGAAATATACTTTCTGAAATCGACGGAATTCGTTGATCAGAGATAATGACATTTGGTCGTTCATTTTTGATAATTTCAAGTCCTTGTTCTTCATCGTTACTGGTAAAAACACGGTACCCTACTATTTCCAAATTTTGTTTAAGGTCTACTAAGATTTCTTCGTCGCTATCAACACACAAAATAGATTGTTTCATCTGATTCATCATAAAGCCCCTGAATATGTGTTAAATTAATGAATAGTGAAGTGTAGAAAATTCATAAAAACTTGGGATTAACAAGGAAAACGTGGATCAGATTGCAATTAGAAATTCAATCCAGATTACCTCCCAAATATATCATCGGCTATGTCGGGTGTCAATGTTAAACGACTCCAAAAAATTGACAATTGGCTTGAGTTTAACCAAGTTCCTGTATGTCTTAACGGTCATCAAATCTTTACTGAGTAAACCCACTAATTTTGTCTGCGTCTATTGTTAATAATTGCAAATTTTTCAGGGAAACAAACCATGAAAATAAAACATACATTCGTAATCCTTATGATAGGATTCGTGACTACCTCGTTATCATATACTGCTCTCGCCGACCAGAAACCAGAAATACGGCAAAAAAAANCATCTGCCAACAATGCCAATAAGAATAACCTACAAGTACAACGCAAGACGACGCGTCAAAGTAACACCAAGGCTAGAAAAATAGAGCCATCACGCCAACAGAGATTGGATCAAGTCCGACAAAAAAGGCGTCGGTCACGTGAACAGGATTCTACTGATAGGTTTTTCGATTTGAGGTTCAAAGATTTAACGGATCAGCAGCAGTCCAAGCTAGCCGAGATTCGTTTGAATTTCACACGTGATATGATTGGGAAGAAAGCCGAGGTCAGTATGAAAAAGATCGATTTGAAGATTGAGATGCGTCGGACTTCGCTGAATAGATCCGTTATTGAAGTTATTATCAAAGAAGTGGCTTCCTTGAATGCGAGTATCCGTCTACGCGAAGTAGCTGCTATGTTTGATGTGCTTGAAATTTTAACTGACGAACAGCGAGTTCGATATCGGAGNATGTTGCNATGACCTCTTGCTGTGCNAGACCGCAAAACATTTAATGTATGGAGTATTTCTATTTTATTCAATTAGCTTCTTCTNNCTTAGTTTTCATTGATGNCATTGGCTAAAATAAGTTCTGTCTTTTGTGCCATGTAACCTGTTTAAATTAATATAGGGTATTTGAAGTTGAAAATCGGATTTACTATGCACCTATCAACATTGATAACTTTTGGGATATTCCAGATGTGCATAAGTTTTACCTATGCTCAAATGCCGATGCAGACGCAGAAAGTTAGTTTCGATGACACTTATCAGATGGAGATCATTTTACAGTTAGCAGGTAATGTTGAAATTATAGCGACTGATAGAGACAACATCGTTGTTACCTATCCAGAATTTGTAACACTGGAGACGATGAAAAATGGAGACATCCTGACGGTTAAACCAATGTTATGGTCGAAACACATGGTTGATCAGGAGCCGCTGGCACTGAACTGCAAATTTGAAACACCTATGGATCTATCGCTCGCTGTTCGTATTGTATCGGGTAATGTTCAAGTCTTTGGTATTCGAGGAAAGCTAGATCTCCATACTCAAACTGGGTATATTCGGCTTCATGAGACAACTGGCCAACATTACGTCCGTATTGGAAACGGAAACATCGACGCTCAGATATACTTAGCCAATGCCCAGAACAAATTTCGAACCGACAATGGACAGATTAACCTCACCATTTTGGATACGCAGCCTGCGGCAATCGACATAAAAGCGTTTGGTGGTGGTATCCGTCTGGGTTTTCCTGAAGGATTTGCTGCCATTTTGGAAATCTTTGATGATGGTGATATCGATCCAAAACATTTCGTCGTCAATGACGGAGAACATCTGATTCGTCTAGAGTCAACCGGTCAAATTGAAGTTCTGGGCAATGACAGTAAACCCGAACCAGAAGTAACTGATGTAGATACTGGAGAACAAGAATTTGTGAGGCAAAAACCGATAAATCTTGGCTTTAGTCCCCATCTTATTGCTGAATATAATCGTGTTCACGGTCTGCATGTTGGTGGCAAAGTTGAAGCTAAGCCGATAAGAGATGAGACGTACCGTTCTTTTGCTTCAATTGGCTACGGTTTTGCCAGTCGAAGGTTCAGTTATCAACTTGGAGGTGAAAAATGGTGGTTTGATCGCTATCCTTTGATGGTGGGTACGACTTTCTATAACGTTATTGATGAACTCAACTACGGAGGTTTATCAGCGGGGGAAAACTTGGTGAGTTCCGCTATCTTTGGATCCGCACTACTTGATTATTTTCAACGTCAGGGATTTCAGGCTTGGCTGAAGCAAAAATTGACATCTTCCAATATGCTCAAAGTCGTTTTTACTTCAGAAAACCACCAGAATCTTTTCAAATGGACCGATTGGAGCGTTTTTAACCGGTACAACTATAATTGGAATAGCTTATTTGATGATGGGTTTAATTGGCTCAATCTCTTTTATGATAGGGATACGGAGGATCATCAACCTGGTGTATGGGGTGTTGTTCATCCCAAACCCAGTAATCGACGCATCGATGCCGGTCAACTACAGTCAATCACATTATCCTATCATTTTGACAATCGAGATTATAAATCTTCTCGTGTTCGGTTCTTTCAGTCGGTAGCCGTTCCTCATTATCTGACGTCAGAGGGATGGTTGGGACATTGTTCAATTGAACAAACTGGTTTTGGTAGTGAGCTGCGTTTTTCCCTCTTCCATCTGGAGGTTGTTCACTACCGGCTTTTATCCGATCGGCGGAATCTCAAGTTCCGTCTACAAACCGGTTTTTCTCCACAAGGGTTGCCACGCCAGAAGCTTTTCTATCTTGGAGGTTTAAATACAATCCGAGGCTACGAGTTTAAAACGTTTGAAGGAGAAAATAAGGTGCTGTTCAACATTGAATTCAACCAGAAGTATGGTGCGGATCAATCGATAGTAGCGGGGGTTTTTTTTGACGCCGGGCAAGCGTGGTACAGTGACCAATACTTGAGGATCAGCGAATTGGCTACTTCTATCGGTTTGGGTGTCTCACTGTTTTTGTCCGTTGATCAGGAACAACCATCTATTATTCGTTTGGAACTGGCTAAACCGCTACAGAGGGGGTATGGCCTTCAACCGACGATAAGGATCTCGCAGATGCTGTGACCAATTGTTGGTTTCACTTCATCAGAATCATTTTCTGTGTTGCTCTGATGTTTCCAGCACGAAGTGTGTAGAAATACACACCGCTTGCAGCATACTCACCTGATTTATTTCGACCATCCCAGTAGATTGCCCTATCCTTTGATTCATAAATGCCTGCTTTCAAGTGGTTCAAGTCAATATGTCTGATGGTGTTTCCATGTATGTCGTGTATCGATAATGAAATCGTTGTTGCCTTGGCTAACCGAAACGGAATCCAAGTTTCCGGATTGAAAGGGTTTGGATAATTAGGCAGGAGTGTGGTTTGAGTTGGGATTTGGTAAAGGACAAGAGGAATAACGCTAATCTGGCGTTTACTTATATCTTCTGCCGTGATGGTATAATTTATGGGTTCCATGCTAATCCGATTCAAGTTGGAACTGCCGCTGATTTTCAAGAAGTCCCCAACTTGAACAGCAACCAGGTTTTGTAGATCCATCAGTGTTAGACTGTAGTTGCCATTAGAGACATTTGTTGACACCTTAAGTCCATTGGCAAGATTTTGGGCCGTAACTCGAATCTCGTTTTGATTTAGGTCGGATAAATCCCCGGTAAGAATACCATCTATGACTAGAACTGGTGATTTGTCGGTTAAGTTGGCTGCGAGATTGGTTTGAGGTGCAGATTGTAGGTCTTCCACTGTGTTGGACCAAGCGGTACCATGGAAATCAATCTTTGCATCGTTCTGCACCACCGTTATGAATGCCTGCCCTCCTTTGAGTTCATGATCACCTTCATCCTCCTGTTGTGCTACTACTTTGAAGTTTCCTTGATGTGAAACTATAATGGAAGTGATGTTATTTATTAGGCCATCAAGCTGAAGCAGATCACTAACGCGCTTAGTCCTATCGTCCTTAACGGGTATTCCAACTAGGTTAATTCCTTTCCGAAGATCAATATAACTTTGACCCTCGACTTGTTGAATGATGCCTTCAATTTTCAAGTTGACGGGATGTTTCATAATTGTTATTAAACCCAAGTCCTGCGTGATTCGTCGGTCTGAACTTTTTCCTCGACTCCTTTCTCCGAGGTAGCTGCGCCATGTACTCGCTTCTGTATCGTAGGTGGTGATGAAATTGAGGTCTTTTTCGCCTAATACATCGTACAAATCGCCAACAGTTTTGATTGGTTTCGGCTGATCATTTACTTTGTGAATCTGGAGTGGTAGATGAACTAAGTTGATGCCTGACGGGATTGACAGATAAAATACATTATAAGTTCTTACAAATTTGACGGTTGCTATATTACTGTCCGTTTCTCCATCGTTGACCTTGAAGGTTAGTGAATCATGCTCTGCAAAACTCTCGTCCGGTTTATAGACAAGACCAGGGATTAATCCCATTCCATTCTGGTTGGTGAATACACCCATCGGCTTTTCAGGATCTTTGAATCCAAAAATGGTTCCACGCAACTCACCATGTTTAGGTGGATCGACAATTTCAAAAATGAGAAATTTTGAATCTGAATCCGTTGCTTTTAGAGTTATTGAAGCTGTGTCAACCGTAAAAACCACGCCTGGTTCTACTTGGTTTATAGCAACAGGTATATCGTTTAATGACAAAATTTTAACCTTTATATTGAGTGGCGTTGTTGTGTCCTCGGTTGTTTCCTCCANCAAAGNAAATGCGTCTATCCCGTGAAAATTAAATTTTGGTTGGTAAATAACTGTTGTTCCTANCAGGGAAAATTCCTTGGCATANTGAGGGAGAGANATGATTTCGTATGTTGGTTCTNTATCAGTTACATGTTGATTAGGTAATCTGATTGTAATTGATGAGTCTTCAAGGACTGAAATGTTGTGTTGATATCCATCGGCCGACAAAGTTATAGTNCNAGCNGTAATGGTNANAGTTGCTNCTTCGCTTGATNATTTACNGTCATTTGTTTGAAATGTNAAGCTGTCAATTCCATCGAAATCCTGATTGGGTGTNTAAATATGATTTCGTCCNGACCCNGATAATTTCCCTTTTNCAGGAGGTGACTCAATNGTGTACGTTAANGGATCTNCATCTATGTCTTCTCCAGCTAAAGTAATTTGTACTGCTGTGATCTGATTCATACCTATTTGTTGATTGTGTGCTATTGGTTTATCATTTATNGGNTGGATNTCAATTGTAACGGTAGCTAGACCGCTACTGNTAGCACCATCGNTGACTTGAACGGTAAATTTATCTGAACCAAATNTNTTACTTTCAGGGGTGTAAGCCCAATTTTCTCCTGAACCGGATAGTGTGCCTTGAACCGGTTGATCAACGATGATATAGGTCANTGNATCTCCATCTTCGTCTTTCCCTTNCAGTATGATTTCATTTGCTTCTNCGTCTTCATTAACAGAAATGTGTTGGCCNGCAACCGTNGGTGCTTTGTTGGAAACTGCGAAAACGTAGCTGAGATGCTTAAGTTCACCTCTTAGAAATTGATTNGGANGACTNCCGATGACCATGGTTGGAATTAGTTCAATTATCATTTGATCTCCAATTTTAGTGGTCAGCGCTATTGTATTTGGAGGATCGGGTATNTGTAGATTAATTGGTATCTGAATGGNCATNGGTTTGGTGAAATTTCCTTCAATCCTTTCACCTGTTTNAGTGTTGAGCTCAATTTCTAAAACCGTTCCTNTGACGCGNTCTTGAAGCTTTAGTGGCAGCTCCTTAACCTCTGCGATTTTNACAGACACAGAAACCTNTTCTTGTTCTGGTATCTNAGGGATTTGAATCNACACGTCACCATCAGGTACAGNTACGATTANCGGTGGATGGNTTGNTTGNCGCAGNTCAATNACCGTTTCTAAAACTTTTGACACCGTAATACTTACAGTTCCTAAATTACTGTCATCTNTGCCATCATTGGCTTTGAAAGTAAAGNTGTCATGGCCAACGAAATCAGGGTTTGGCGTATATTTCGTCAGATTATCATGTAATGTTGACAGCTNACCATTTTGGGGATAGGACACAATTGCGTAGGTCAACTTATCATCGTCCAGATCGNCGCAGGTAAGCCAGANCGGATTGTNAATCGATTTTTGGGCNAAAACTTCANNTATATCTGNAGCATTCGGNGTGTCATTGATTGGAGTTACTGTAATAGCAATAGTGGTGACNTCGCTGTTNACNGTNCCGTCATTTACTTGAAAGGAAAATGCATCGTTCTTACTGAAATTTGGATGNGGTGTATAAGTAAGTTCCGGTGCTTTCCCAGATAAGGTTCCGTTAATTGGATACGAAACAATATGATAGGTTAATTCATCCCCGTCATGNTCAATAGCCNCTAGCTTGATTGGTGTACNGATTGAATCCTCGACAACTTGGAGNGTTAAAGCTGCATCTGGTGGGATTATTGGTTGATCATTGACCGGTATAACTGTGATATTGATAGTTGCNGTGTTACTATCGAGTTCACCATCATTNGCTTTGAAGATCAGGTTATCCGTNCCATTATAATTCTCNTTTGGTTTATAGATAAGGACTGGNGGTGTNCCGGATAATGTGCCATTTTTTGGTTGCGATATNATTGTGTAGATCAGGGAATTAGAATTGATGTCTGTGACAAATAGTTTAATAGCTATCTGCTNGTCTTCAGTAACTGTGATTTCGGTGTCGGTCTTNGCTACAGGTGGAGAATTCTGGATCACNGTGTTCAGTGTGANANNNATGGTTGCTGTATTGCTGGATAACAGACCGTCGTAGGTATTGAATGTGAATTCATCGGTACCNCTAAAGTTCTGATTGGGGATATAGGTCAGATTTGGTGGGCTGCCTGAGAGTATACCTTTTGTCACTTGAGAGAGAATGACATAGGTNANTGGGTCATTNTCAAAATCGTCGCCGGTTAATGTGATAGAGACCTCATCTTTGGTCAACATTGTCACAGTTTGGGAATGAGAGATGGGNGCGTCATTTATTGAAGTNATCTTCAATTCGATATTGGTGATTTCGCNGCTGGAAATGCCATCATTAACAACAAAAGAAAATGTATCNTCGCCATTAAAATGTGGATGGGGTGTATAAACGAGATTGGGGACTGTACCTGACAGAGTTCCNTGGGTTGGATCAACTGTCACAGTGTAAGCTAATGTATCGTTGTCGGTATCATCACCAGTCAGCGTAATTGGAGTGACTNCATCCTCCAAAATGGTCAAAGNNTGTTTATTAGCTGTGGGCGGNTTATTGGCAGCATCAATCTGTATACTGACGNTTTTTTCATCACTAATCACGTTGCTGTCACTNACGATAAAAGNAAATGTATCATTGCCGTTGACGTAGGAATTTGGTGTATAGGTCAGGTTAGGTGCTGTACCTGATAGGATCCCCTTATTTGGATTGGTGGTAACNGTATAAGTTAATCTATCCCCATCCAGATCACTGGCGGTCAGGGTAATAGGGGTAACGGTATCCTCAGATNTGGTTAGGGATTGGCNGTTGGGTANTGGNGGNTCGTTGACTGGGTCAATNGTGATATTGACNGTTGCCTCGCNACTGAGTCCTTTACTGTCATCCACGATGAAAGAGAATGAATCATTGCCATTAAAGTCTGAAATTGCCGTATAGGTTAANNTAGGCAACGTCCCTGATANAGTTCCGTTNCTGGGNCTTGAGGTGATGATATAAGTGAGCNTCTCATTATCAATATCAGTNGCTGTCAGTGTGATTGATTTACTTGTATCTTCTGAAGTTGTTGCATCTTGCNCATTNGCAACAGGTAGGTCGTTGACCGGTGTCACAGTGATAGTGACAGTGGCANTATTACTNTCAACNGTTCCATCGTTGACTTTGAAAGCTAAGGAATCGGTGCCGTTNTAATTGGAATTGGGTGTATAAGTTAAACTAGGTGCTGTGCCGGCTGAAGCNCCATTGGTTGNGTTAGACACAATTGTATACGTTAGAGAGTCGATGTTTGCATCGCTTGCTTGAAGCAGGATTGAGACTTGTGTGTCTTCCTNCGTGGTAATCGCNAGGTTTTCAGCTANAGGNGCTTGGTTACTGCTNGGAGTGGGGNTCACAGTAATATTGACAGTTGCTATTTGACTGACAAGNGTACCGTCGGAAGTGATAAACTTGAATGTGTCGTTACCATTGAAGTCCAAGTTNGGTGTATAGGTTANGTTAGGNGCTGTTCCTGATAAAGTTCCATTGGTTGGATAGGAAACAATAGTAAAAGTCAAGGAAGNATTGTCNGCNTCAGTCGCCGTCAGTGTCACTGAATTATTATTGGANTCCTCTNCTACTGTAATAGATTGATTGTTAGCTACGGGAACATCATTCACTTTNTTCATGACAATGCTAACTGTAACAGTTNGGCTAACNGAATCNGTATCCTTGGCTACAAAAGTGAATGTGTCACTGNCATCGAAATCCGNGTTAGGTGTATAGGTTAAATCTGGGGGAGTNCCTGCAAGTGTGCCGTTTGTCGGCAAAGTGACTAAGGCATAGGTGACCGAACTNTTATCCGGATCTTCGGCNGTGAGGGTAATGGNTTTGNCNGTATCTTCTAATATCGTAATTGACTGGTTGTGAGCNGTAGGAACATCATTTATTNCTTCAACTGTGATGTTAACAGTNGNNGTTTGGCTGACAGAAACTGTGTCTCTGGCTACGAAGGTGAAGGTGTCATCACCGGTGAAATTGGTGTCAGGGNNGTAGGTCAGTTTAGGTAATTTACCTGTTAATGTTCCTTTATTTGGATTAGATNTGATTGAATAGTTGAGTTTGTCACCGTCAATATCGGATGCTGTAAGGGTAATGGGAGNGGTTGTGTCTTCCGAAGTGGTAATCGATTGGGANTTAGCGATGGGCGTATCGTTTACGGCAATGACATCGATACTGACAGAGGCAGTGTTACTGATAGCGGCCGNATCCTTGGCTAGGAACNAGAACGTATCTTTACCATTGTAGTCAGTCTTTGGTGTATAGGTTAGGTTGGACCCGGATATGGAGNCCNTACCATTCTTGGGATAGATGACCAGCGAAAATGTAANTGAATCATTATCATTATCNGTGGCTGNCAGTNTTACTGACACAGCTTTGTCCTCTTGGGTTTCTGCTGTGACATCAGTGGCAACTGGTGGAATGTTGACTTTAATACTGACAATGGCAATGTTGCTGTCTAAGNATCCGTCATTGGCTTTGAAAGTAAAACTGTCGATCCCGCTGTAATCGGTGTTGGGAGTGTAGGTCAGTGTTCGAATAGGAGGCGAACCCAAAAGTTTCCCATTACTTGGTTGGGATGTTACTTGNTAGGTAAGATTNNNGGTTTCCNNGTCTGTNGCNNAGAGTNAAANTGCCACGGATGTGTTGATTTTGGTTGACATGGTTAAATTGGTTGCTANGGGNTCGTCATTGANGGNATTAATGGTAATNGTGACAGTTGCCGAGCCACTTTCGGTNGTCCCATCATTAACTTTGAATTGNAAAGTATCAGTNCCAAAGTAGTTGGCATTTGGTGTATAGGTTGTATNGGAACCAGAAACGAGTGAGAGTATCCCTTGATTGGGCTGAGAGACGATAATATAGGTTAGTATATCGTTGTCAGCATCAGTTGCNACCATTGTAATTGTGGTTGGACTNTCTTCCGCNGTTTCTTGANTTAAGTTGTNGGCNACTGGTGTATCACNGANNGGTGTGACAGTAATGGTGATGGCAGCAGTACTACTNTNTTCTGTCCCNTCATTGACAATGAAAGTAAAAGNATCNGTNCCGTTGGNATTGGTACTTGGGAANNTNGNGTGTNGGNGTATANGTCAAATTGGGTGTTGNTCCCGCTAAAGTTCCGTGTGTGGGCTGGCCAACAATGGTATAGGTCAGAGTGTCATTGTCAGCATCAGTTGCGGTAAGAGTAATAGCATTGTTGCTTGAATCTTCTACTACGGTGACAGATTGACTACTGACAATGGGTAAATCATTGTCAGGTGTGACAGTAATGGTGATGGTAGCAGTATTGCTATCTCCTGTCCCGTCATTGACAATAAAAGTAAAAGTATCTGTTCCGTTGGTATTGGTACTGGGAAAATTGGGTGTTGGCGTATAAGCCAAATTGGGTATTGTTCCCGCTAAAGTTCCGTGTGTGGGCTGGTCAACAATGGTATAGGTCAGGGTGTCATTTTCAGCATCAGTTGCGGTAAGAGTAATAGCATTGTTGCTTGAATCTTCTAC